>WFTO01000055.1 GCA_015485435.1 Anaerolineae bacterium
CCGCAGTGGCGCTGAACGTCTGGGGGGGCGCGGGGATTTTCTGTTAGTTGCTCGTGGTGACATCATTCGATTTCAAGCCGCTTATGTGGATGAGCAAACGTTGCGCAACGTAGTCGCCTCATTAAAACAACGTACGCACCGAATCTCTCAGAAAACAGCTTGAACGTCGGCGTGGTAGACAGTGGCCTTAGGCTCCAAAGCCTTGCCATCGATTCTTCAGGAGGCAACAATGAAACATTATCTCATTCTCTTTTCACTGATCATTGGCGCGGTGGTATCCGGCATGCTGACATGGCGCTTAAGCACAGATGCCCTGGCATTTCTGGCTGGCGTATTTGTCGGAGCGCTCATCACAATGCCCACCATCCTGGCCTTGCTGTGGATATTGAATTCACGAGTAGAGAGAAACGCGCATCAGCCAGAACAACAGCCTATCTATCCTCTGGTGGTTGCTAGCGGAATCCCGCGACCGCTTTCTTTGCCCGAATCATTCCCCTCTAGTACTCATCGAATGCAGGCTTCGCAAACGCCTTTGTTGCCCCAACCCTTTCCCGAGCCTCAACGAACGTGGATCATGCGGGTCTATGGTGAAGAGTAAATTTTGTGGCATAATGATCCCATGAACAACCAGCAGCTCGGCATCCTGATTATTTTCATCGGGCTTATCTTCCTATTGGGAGGCGCGTTGGTTTGGACTGGCGCGTTTTCCTGGTTTGGACGGTTGCCCGGAGACATTCGCATTGAGGGGGAACACGTAAAAGTGTATATCCCCTTCACTTCGATGATCTTACTCTCATTGGCGTTGAGTCTTTTATTGGGCCTTCTCAACCGTTTCTTCGGTTGAAGCACATCCCGCGGATACTATCGATGTCGATTTCTCGAGAGAACGCCGACTGGCTGGCGCACCTTCGCAGCTCTGGAGCAGCACGCGATCTGGCCATACAAGACTTGTTTGCATGGTTGCAAAACCGGCTCTTTTTTTATTTGCGCGGACGGGATGATCTACGTCAGCTGCATGATCAAGAGCTTCAGGATCTCAGCCAAGATTTTGCCCAAGAAAGCGTGCTTGTCGTTCTCCAAAAGTTGGATCAGTTTCAAGGAAGAAGCCGCTTTACGACTTGGGCCGCTAAAATAGCGGTGCATCAGGCGTTGGGGGAGCTACGCCGGGCGCGCTGGTGCGATGTCTCGTTGCAAGCGATTACGCAGGATGGAAGATTCGAGCCTGAATTTTTTCGTCGAATGGCTTCTCACAACCCCGAAGCCTCCGCCATTCAACAAGAGGCCATCGCCGTAGTCATGGATGTTATTGAAAATGAACTGAGCCCGCGACAGAGACGCGCACTCTATGCCCGAATGGTGTTGGGAATGCCTTCCTCGATGTTGGCCGAAGAATTGGGGCTGACGCACAACGCTTTATACAAACTCATTCACGACGCACGCAAACGACTCAAGGCGCGATTACACGCCCGCGGGCTTGATCCAGAAGAATTATTGGCCTCCTTTCGGTAAGATAATCGTTTCAAAACGCGACTAATCCCATGAACGCATCTCGAAATCATCGCCCCCATGCCCAGGAAGTCTGGCAGAAGCTCCTGCACGTGCTTACACTGACTCGCGAACGCGAATTAACCTGCACGGAGGTTGAAGATTTCATCGACTACTATGTGGAACTGGAATTGGCGGGCGAAAACCCACAGAAAATCTTGCCCGAGGTCGCACAACACCTCCGCATCTGTCCCGAATGCCAGGAGGAACACGAGGCGCTACGCAACATACTCGAAACAGACCTCTGAGCGTCATCGACATGGGCCCTTTACCCCTGAATCACGTCCAACATTGCGTTGAAATCCACACATTTGGGAACAAGACTGAAAGGTAATCGGTAACAAATCCAAGGTGCAAATCATCCACATCTTCAACGTTCCCATCTTCTTCGATTTCGGCTCTTGCAGGCCCGCGGTCGAACCTTCCGACGAAGAGCATGCAAAGACCCTTTATTCAGCGACATCGGTACTGTCGAGTACGGTCAAAAGAAAGCGATGGCGACCAGGTGCAACCGCTTCAAATAAACGAATCGCTTCGCCTTCAACGATCAAATCAAACGCGGCATGGGCCGTCACCCAAATTTCTACGCCCGCCTCCAACTCCTCCCCAAGCCAAAGTTCTCCCCACGGAACCTGCAATCGTTGAAATGGTGCAGATCGCCGCACATCCCAGATCACCAACCTCTGGGCCTCATCGATCTTCAACATCCGCGTCTTCATTCCTCGCATTTTACACCAACCTATCCAAAAGGACACCCCCACATCCATCATGGACATCACAGGCAAAACCGCATTGATTACAGGCGGGGCATTGCGCATTGGTCGAGCATTGACGTTGGCCTTAGCGCAAGCAGGATGCCACATTATCCTCCACTACCACCGATCGGAAGAGGAAGCCCAAAAAACCGCCCGTGATGCCGAGGCATTCGGTGTGCGCGTATGGCTACGTCAAGCCGATCTGGGACGGCTTGATGATCCCATGTCACTATTTACAGAGCTGCCACCCGGCTTCTCACCCGTCCAAATCTTAATCAACAATGCCGCCATCTTTCCTAAAGACACATTGTTGGACTTCAGCATGGAGGATTGGCAACGCGTCATGCGCATCAACTTGCGCTCTCCGGTCTTACTCACTCAGGCTTTTGCCCGCACCCTGCCGGAGGATAAAATGGGGGTGGTCATCAACATGACCGATTGGCGCACAGAACGTCCCTATAAAACCCATTTCATCTACACCCTTTCCAAAGGCGCCCTGGATACCTTTACGCGAGCAGCCGCTCTCCAACTTGCCCCCAGAGTACGCGTCAATGGTATCGCCTTAGGGGCGATGCTACCCCCAGAGGGCGCGAGCGCATCCTACTGGCAAAGCGTTCTCGCCACCGTGCCTTTGAAGCAAGGTGGAGGCGCAGAAAGCGCTGCAGACACGCTACTCTACCTCTTACGCAACGATTTTATCACCGGAGAAACCATTCGCCTGACCGGCGGCGCTCATTTGAGAATGTAATCATGATGGATATTCAACAACTCGATCAGGTTTTCATCAAAGATTTGTTGGTGCGCGGCATCCTCGGCATCAACCCCAAAGAACGCGTTCAGCGCCAGGACATTTTGATTAATGTCATCATGTGGGCCGACACCCGGCCTGCCGCCCGTAGTGACGATATCGCAGATGCGGTCAATTATCGCACCGTGGCCAAGGCCATTATTGACCATGTCGAAAATGGCCAACCTCTTTTGGTCGAACGCCTGGTGGAGGAGATCGCCCAGCTTTGTTTCGAGACAGATACTCGGATTCAGGCTGTGGAGGTTTCGGTAGAGAAACCGGGCGCGCTCCGTTTCGCCCGTTCGGTGGGCGTTCGCATCTTCCGCAAGCGTGAAAAACATGCCCCAGCGCATCCTGATCGCCCTGGGCAGTAACGTCCATCGTGAATACAATTTGCCTAGAGCCGTGAGGCTGCTGAGACGGGACCCTCGTTGGCGGGTGCTCGCAGTCAGCCCGGTCTATCATTCGCCGCCCGTCGGCGGCAAAAAACAGGACCCCGATTTCTTTAACGCCGCCGTCCTTTTGGAAACCGACCTGACGTTAGAGGAATTGCATCAGGCTTTGCGGCAAATCGAAGCGCGTATGGGACGGGTGCGCACCGACGACAAATTTGCACCCCGCACCATCGATCTCGATATCGTCTTCGTTCAGGGACGCAAAGCCAACTTGCACGGCTCGCAACTCCCCGATCCAGACATCTTCCATTATCCCCACCTGGCCTTTCCTCTGGCGGATATCGCACCCGATTGGATTGTTCCAGGAACATCGACGACACTCAAACACATTGCTGATGCGCTGCGGCCATCAGCCCAGGAGATATACCCCATGACCGACACCGACATCCTTTCTCGCATCAATGCTTTCAGCCACTACGGCACCGATCAAATCTTCGAAGCCGAAGAGAATGAAGTCTACGACCCCGAATTCGAGGCCCTCATCCGTAAAATATTGATTCGAATCGGTGAGAACCCCGATCGAGAAGGGCTGCGTCGCACCCCCTTACGGGTGGCTAAAGCCTACGACTTTCTGACCAGCGGCTACACTACCACGGTGGAAGAAGTCGTGAATAACGCAATTTTTCATGATGGTTGTGACGAAATGGTCGTGGTCAAGGATATCGAATTTTTCTCTATGTGCGAACATCATATGATCCCCTTCTTCGGCAGGGTGCATGTGGGCTATTTGCCCAAAGGCAAAGTGATTGGGCTCAGCAAAATCGCCCGAATTGTGGATGTTTTCGCCCGGCGTCTCCAAATTCAGGAACGCATGACCAATCAAATCGCCGATGCCATGATGGATATCCTTGAGCCCATGGGAGTAGCCGTGGTTGTCGAAGCCAGCCACCTGTGTATGATGATGCGCGGGGTTCAAAAGCAAAACAGTTCCACGATCACCAGCGCCATGCGCGGCTTATTCCGCAAGGATGCGCGCACGCGCGCCGAATTCATGAACCTCATTAGCGATCGGTAGCCCTGCGGCGACTGTGTCGACTCCCCTCCATGCTGATTCCCATCACGGATACATCACACCATGATCCCTTTCTCTTTTTCTCCAAAATTCCGGTCTCGGCGTAGTAACGTCCTGGCCACGCGCGGCATGGTGGCCACCAGTCAACCATTGGCGGCCCAGGCCGGACTCGATATCTTGAAAGCAGGTGGTAACGCCGCAGATGCGGCGGTCGCGGTGGCGGCTATGTTGAATGTCGTGGAGCCCATCTCCACCGGCATCGGTGGAGACATGTTCGCGCTGTATTGGGATGCCAAAACCAGGACCGTGACCGCGTTGAATGGTTCTGGGCGGGCCCCTGCCGCTGCCTCGATCGAGGATTTGAAGGCGTTGGGCTACATGCGCATGCCCACCTACACGGGGCATGCCGTCAGCATTCCGGGCGCGGTCGCGGGATGGAGCGATCTCCTGACCAGGCATGGACGCATGTCTCTGGCCGAAGTGCTATCGCCAGCCATCGAAACCGCAGAAAAGGGCTATCCAGTCACAGAGTTAATCGCCCGCAGCTGGGAAAGCCAGGTCGAAAAATTGTTGCGCACGCCAGGCTGGGTGAGCGGCGATCTGGATAATGGCCCCCCTCAGCCCAGCGGTCATGAACTGCTCCTGGATGGCCGCGCACCCCGGGCGGGTGAGATCATGCGGCTGCCAACCCTGGCAGAAACCTTGCGTGGAATCGCTGAGATAGGAAAGGATTATATTTATCGCGGGGAATTTGCCCGCAAGCTCAGCGAACATGTGCAGCGATATGGCGGCTGGATCACGCCCGAGGATATGGCAGCGCACGAAAGCACCTGGGAGGAGCCTCTCGCCGCGCGTTATCGAGACGTAACCCTTTACGAATGCCCGCCCAACGGCCAGGGCCTGGCCGCGATCCTGGCCGTGAACCTGGCCTCGGGCTTCGATCTGGCGGGGATGAGCGAAGCGGACCGGGCCCATGTCATGATTGAGTGCATGCGCCTGGCCTTCGCCGACGCATTACAGTGGGTGTGCGACCCCAGTCAGGTGGACATCCCCCTCTCCGAACTCCTCAGCGAGGATTACACCGATGCCCGACGGCAGTTCATTCGCATGGAGCGGGCGATGCGTTCCGTCACCCACGGTTTCCCGCGCTCGACCATCTCACAGGGCGCGGACACCGTCTATCTCAGCGTGGTGGATGGCGAGGGCAATGCCTGCAGCTTCATCAATAGCCTCTACATGGGCACGGGCACAGGGTTGGTCGTGCCAGATACGGGCGTGGCGCTGCAAAACCGGGCCGCGCTCTTTACCCTTGACCCCGCTCACCCCAACGCACTGGCGCCCAATAAGCGCCCCTATCACACCATTATCCCCGCCCTACTCACTCGCGATCGAGAACTGTTGGCAAGTTTGGGGGTGATGGGAGGCTTTATGCAGCCACAGGGGCATTTCCAGATCCTCGTGGATATGATTGACTTGGGCATGTCGCCGCAAGAAGCCCTGGATATGCCGCGTTGGCAGCTGGCCGTGGGCGCTGGCGGGGGCCTGGGCGCCCGTGAAGCGGGAGGGCTGGTGTTTATCGAGGAAGGTTGGGACCTTCATCTCCTGGCCGAACTGGGACGCCGTGGCCACCACTTATCCCCCGTTGATGGTTTTCGCCGGGGCATGTTCGGCGGCGGCCAGATCATCTGGCGCGACCCTGAGACGGGCGCGCTCATCGGCGGCAGCGATCCCCGCAAGGACGGCTGCGCAGTGGGATGGTGACGCGATGACATTTATCACATTCGAAGGCATCGAAGGCAGCGGCAAGACGACCCAGATCCGACTGCTCATGGATTGGCTGCGGGATCGCTCCGATCGGGTGTTGCTCACCCGGGAACCGGGCGGCACCAGCATTGGCGAACAGATCCGGGCCGTTCTCCTCAACCCCATCAACACCGAGATGACGCCCGAGGCCGAGATCCTGCTCTTCTCCGCGGCCCGGGCTCAGATCGTGCGCGAGATCATTCGACCCCGCCTGAAGGAGGGCTGGATCGTCATCTGCGACCGCTTCGCGGACAGCACTCTGGCCTATCAGGGCTACGGCCATGGCCTGCCCCTGGATGATCTCTTGCAGATCACCGAATTTGCTACCGGCGGCCTCTGGCCCGACCTCACTATCTATCTCGACCTGGATGTGGAGACGGGCCTGCGGCGCAAGGCGGCCACCCCCGAGGAGTGGAATCGCATGGAGGCCCAGGCCATCGACTTTCACAAACGGGTGCGGAGGGGCTATCTGCAACTGGCCGCGCAAAATCCGGGCCGCTGGCTGGTCCTCGACGCCACGCAGTCAGTGGCGGTCATCCAGGCGCAGATTCGGGCACGCGTTCGACAATTGCTTGGGGGAAAGAACGCGGATAACACAGATGAAAATCATGCATAACTGCTTACGTCTGCGTTCATCCCATCGTAACGAAAGCATCAGCGTTCCCAATTACGCCAGATAGCCCTGCTCCCGCAGCCAGGCTTCCGTCCGCCGCATCCCCTCTTCGAAATCCACCGCGGGTTCCCAGCCCAGAATGCGCCGGGCCTTGGCATTGCTGAAGCTGTTGTGGCTGCGGAAGGTTTTGACCACCTCTCGGTTGATGCTGGACCGCTTGCCTGTGAGCCTGCTCATGAGTTCCTTGAACAGGGCATAGGCGTAGGCCACTGAGTAGGGCACAGAGGGGAAGGATGTTACGCCCACCATGCGCCCGTAGGCCTCGAAGAAATCCCGCCAGGGCACGGGATAACCGTCGGTGATGTTCAGTGCTTCGCCTACGGCTTCATCCACCGTCGCACATAATACCAACGCATCGATGAGATTGTCGATGTAGATCGGCTTGGCGAAGTGCTTTCCCCCATCCACGAGGATGATTTTCCCCGCTTTGACCATCTCGATGACGCGTATAGTGAATTGCGGCGAGCCAGGGCCATAGACCTGAGAGGGTCGAGGCACGACCACAGGAAGGCCATGATCTCGGTAAGCTGCGAAAACGACCTCCTCTGCTGCCACCTTCGAATCGTGGTATATCCGACCTGACATGCTAGGGGGGGTGCTTTCCTCGATGTTCAATTGCTGGCGGGAGCCATAAACCGCGCAGGAGCTGATGTGGATGAAGCGGGCCACGCCCTCAGCCACGGCCGCGTCTACCATGTGCTGCGTGCCGGTCACATTCACCGCCCAAACCGCGTCTCTATCCCCCTGTTCATCGGCCCAGGCCGCTGCGTGATAAACAATGTCCGCGCCGCGAGTGGCTTCCCGCACCGCGTCGGGATCGGTGATGTCGCCGGGTATGATCTCGATGCCCAGGTCGGCCAGGGGCGCGGCCTTGTGCGGGGAGCGCACGAGGGCCCGCACCCGCGCGCCTTCTTTCGTTTGTAACCTGCGGGCAAGATGCCCACCGATGAAGCCTGTGGCTCCAGTAACGAGGATGGTGTGATTGGCTAAGTCTGTCATACGATTGTAGGAGAAAAGATTGCGTGCGTGATATGTCGGTAGGGTTTGCAAGTGGCAGATGGCAAGCGGCAAGTTGCAAGTGACACGGTACAATTTCCAACCTGCCACCTGCGACCGTTTTCAATACTATCGGCGCGGGGTTGGGTGTGGGTCCGCTTTGTAGCATTCGGGGCGGCGGTCATCCAGAATGGGGATGCGTTGGCGCGCGGTGTCGGCTTCGGCCAGGTCGAAATCGACGATCAGCAGATCGGGCGTTTCCTCCGCTTCGGCCAGGATATCACCCCACGGCCCGACCACCATGCTGTGCCCGCAGAACACGTTGTCTCGATCCCGGCCCGTACGGTTGACCGCGGCCACGAAGCATTGGTTCTCGATGGCCCGGGCCTGGACCAGCGTGCGCCAGTGATGCAGCCGGGGATGCGGCCATTCGCTGGGAAGGAGGATGAGCCGGGCCCCGGCCAGGGCGTAGGCCCGAAACAGTTCGGGAAAACGCAGATCATAGCAGATGGCCACACCCGTTTTGCCCCAGGGCGGATCGAACAGCCCCGGCTCGCAACCTGCTTCCAGCCAGCGGTCCTCGGCCATGGGCCCAAAACGATGTATCTTGCGGTAGGGGCCCAGGGTTTGGTCCTCAGGCCCGAACAGGGCTGCGGCGTTGAACATGCGTTCCTCCTCCACCCGCTCCATCATGGACCCGCCGATCCACAGGCCGTAGGCCGCGGCCCAGGCCCGAAGCTGACG
>WFTO01000056.1 GCA_015485435.1 Anaerolineae bacterium
GCCAGGCACGGGTAAAACATCGATGGGGAAGTCCATCGCCGAGGCTTTGGGCCGTGAATTTGTGCGCGTCTCCCTGGGCGGAGTCAGAGATGAGGCGGAGATACGTGGTCATCGACGCACCTACATCGGCGCATTGCCCGGCCGCATCATTCAAACCATGCGCAATGCTGGCGTTGTCAATCCAGTGTTTATGCTCGATGAGGTCGACAAAATGGGCCATGATTTTCGAGGAGACCCCTCGGCCGCCTTGTTGGAGGTGCTTGATCCTGAACAAAATCATGCTTTCAGCGACCACTATCTCGACGTTCCATATGATCTGAGCCATGTGCTCTTTATTACGACTGCCAACAATCCATATCAAATTCCAGCGCCCTTGCTGGATCGCATGGAGGTGATCGAATTTCCGGGATATGCAGATTTTGAGAAGCAGCTTATCGCCCGCAAATTCCTCATCCCGCGCTTACTCAAGGAACACGGGCTTGAAGAGACCAATCTTCATATTACCGACGCCGCACTGGAAACGATCATTCGCAATTACACCTATGAAGCAGGAGTGAGAAATCTAGAAAGGGAATTGGCGAAGATTTTTCGCAAGATCGCACGTCGGCTGGCTACCGGCAAGTCCATTCGCAAACGCATTACCCCCACCGTGGTTCAAGAGTTGTTGGGGCCGCCTCGTTATGAAGGATTTACGCTTGAAGGTGGCGATCAAATAGGGGTGGCCACCGGATTGGCGTGGACGGAAAATGGCGGTGATGTCATGCAGGTGGAAGCGCTGATCATGCCTGGCAAGGGGAGCCTCATCCTCACTGGGCAACTGGGCGAGGTTATGCAGGAATCCGCACAGGCGGCCCTCTCGTATGCCCGCAGCCATGCCGAAGATTACGGCTTTGCAGATTTTGACTTCGATAAATTCGACATCCATCTGCACTTTCCTGAGGGCGCCATTCCCAAAGATGGCCCATCGGCTGGCGTAACCATCGCTACGGCTCTGATATCGGCCCTCACGGAGCGCCCTGTGGATCACACCATCGGCATGACCGGTGAGATCACGCTACGGGGACGCGTGCTAGCTGTGGGGGGATTGAAAGAGAAACTCCTCACGGCTCACCGCAACCAATTGAAAACAGTCATCTTGCCAAAGAGCAATGAAAAAGACCTGCGCGAAGTGCCCAGACATGTCCGCAGGGCGTTAAACATCCGCTTAGTCACTCATCTTGAACAGGTGTTGGCCCTGGCATTGTTGCCTGAGCTGCCAACGAAACCGTCAAACGCAGCCCCGACGAAGCCGATGCCTGAAACCGCAGACGAATTGTAGCGCCTCCCATCGCGATAGCATGCAGCGGTCCTCTCCCGTCCAGTTCATACCCTTCCTTTATATCATTTGGCCCATCGACGCATACGATCATGATTCGCACACTTTTGGCGATCCTTGGCATCTTGGTGGCCATGGCCATTCTTTATTTCGCGTTTTTCTCTGGGAGTCGACCAGCAACAACGACGCCTTTGAATGTGAACCTGGACGAGATTAAACCCCCCAACTGGGAGCCTTTGCTTGATCAAGGGTTGGTGCAGATCAACATCGATCATGACATCGAACCAGAGTGGCTGTTTCTTTATCGCGATAGATACGGCACTGGTCAGATCGGCGGCGTGATCTACGACGCCCAGACGCGTCCTCGCGGTGATGCAAGCGTGCCAGCGCCCAATCAGGCGCCGGTGTATCTGGTGCCATACAAACTTTTGCCTGATTACAGCGTCACCAAGAATCAAGGCTACTTTGGCGTCACCGATGTCACATTCAAGACCGTTGGCGCTCAGGTTGTTTTGACTCCGACGCCCACGCCAGCCAGCACGCCAGAGGCCAACGTGCAGGCCATCCAGGGTGAACGTTTGTTGGTACAAGGATGGTTCAACAACCTGGTCAATCGTTTTACCGTGGTCTGGTGGATCGATGAAGTGTCTGGATATGGCAGTGCCTTGGCGTATACGCCTGGCTGGTTTAGCCTGAGTTCGCTCCATCCCAATGATTGGAAAGGGTGGAGCCAGCAACCAGAGAGCATTACCAGTTTATGGGCTTGGGAGCCGCAGTCAGACCGCTCCAACATCTGCCGGGTCGCCGAGTGGTTGCTGGAGGAGGGTCCGGATCCACAACGCACTCGGCATTTTTCGGCATTGTACGATGAAGGCGTGTTGCGGTTTTGCGCTGCGAATATTCCTACTGAGCCTGCTTTCCCCGAAGGACAAGTCTTGGCCTATTTGTTAGATGGTCAAGCGACCCGTTGGAAGACCGCCGATCCTCTCCGCTTTGATCGTGTGCGCGTGTACGCCATCAGTGAGCCCGTGACCACCGATAGGCCTCAAGATCGACCCGTTGCGACGGTCGATGTAGACTTTCAGGCACATGATGGCTGGCATAGCATGCGTTGGTTCGTCGAAATGATTTCTCCCTCCACCATCAAGGATCCCGTTCGTTGGCGAATTATTCGCGCCGAAGATCGATAATACGCAAGCTCTCTGAATACAGTTATGACATCCAAGCGAACCTCTTCCCTTCAACCTGATGCCGTTCAAGCGATCATCCAGGACGGTCCTGGCCCTAAAACCATCTTGTTGGGCTGTCTCTTATACACATCTGA
>WFTO01000057.1 GCA_015485435.1 Anaerolineae bacterium
TTCGATCATCTCCGGCGTGATGCCATCCTGCTCCAGGATCTTTTGAACAAGATTTTCGAGATCGAAAAACTGTTGGGGCGTGAAAAGATAGCCGCGGCGCTCTTGGGCGGGCAAAGCATTCATCAACGCGTTGGTTAATTCCCCGATGAGTTTTTGTCGCTCGGCCTCGGGAATATTGGCCTGCATGGGGAAATAAACCGCCAGGAATTCTTTGTCGGGATCATGATATAACAATGGACCTGCGATGTAACTCACCCGACCGCAATTCGGACATTGGGCCGCATTGAGCTGGCCCGAAAGCAAAGCATTCTTTAGTTCGGGATTACGTTTGACATCGATGATGGAGAAAACAGGAACTTGAAAGGGAACGCCACACTGAGGGCATGTAATGGTGACTAGTTGGGGTCGAAACATGATTTTCTTCGCTTTTGAGATTGAAATGAGGGTGTTTATGAATAACAAGGACGATAGACGAAATGGTTGATTGCCACATTCCCATAGTTAGTCGGGCGCCTATCGTCTGAGAACTCAACCTGCTATCTGTTCACCGAGTCATCAAGCAGATGACGCCAGCACTTTATGAGGCGCAAGCACGCCATGTTTGACTCTGCCCACGCCGAGGAAGGTCTCTTTGGGCCCGAGGACGCGCAGATCGTCCGACGTCTCAGGTAGCGATGCCATGGGGATGCGTTGCCCCAGGACAAATCGACGGGCTTGTTCTTCGGTTAACACCACAGCAGGAAGCATGGAAAGTGCGCCGCGCAGTCCATGAAGGAATCGAGGCCAATCCTCGACCGCAGCCTCCAGATCGGCCAACGTCACTGCATCCTCCACGCGCCAAGACCCCGAAGCAACCCGCCGCAAGGTATGCACATGGCCCCCTACGCCCAGCGCCCGCCCCAAATCATGGGCAATGGAGCGAATATACACGCCTGGCGAGGTGACAATACGAAGGGTGAGGTCTGGCTTTTGCCAATGGAGGATGTCGATTTCATAAATCGTCACCTGGCGAGGTTGACGAGTCACCTCTTTGCCGGCTCGCGCCAGCTTATACAGAGGTTTGCCCCCCTGTTTCACCGCGGAATACATGGGAGGCGTTTGAAGAATGTCGCCGCGAAAGGACGCCAACGCCTCGGTCAAAACCTCGATGGAAAAATCAGGGACGGACGACGTCGCCACCACCCGGCCTTCGGCATCGTAGGTGTCTGTTTCCACGCCGAGACGAATGGTGGCCTCATACACTTTTCGGCCACGTTGTAAATACTCGACAATCCGGGTGGCCTTGCCCACGCACACCAACAACACCCCGGTCGCCAATGGGTCCAGCGTGCCCGCATGCCCCACGCGCCGAATCCCCGTGAGCCGACGCACACGGGCCACCACATCGTGAGAAGTCATTCCCTCCGGCTTGTCGATGTTCAACACGCCGGAGGGGCTCGTTTTCTTGGTCGTCATAGAAGACGTGAAGCCATGCTCGCGTAAGCCAGGTAAGACTCGGGAACGCTTGGATTCATTCTTTCACCAATTTTGACATGGATTTTTCCCGGATTTCCTGTCGCAGCATCTCTACGACCCGCCGACGCACCGAGGAGATATCGCCGTCGAGGGTGCACCCCGCAGCGGGCGGATGGCCTCCCCCGCCAAGCTGGACGGCGATGCGGGAGACATCGTATCCTCGACGAGCGCGAAAGCTGCATTCCACCTTGCCGTCAGGCATCTCAGTAAACACGGCGGCAATCTTAGCCTCTTGTGCAGAAAGAATGAATGACACCAATCCTTCGGCACGAATGATGCCTTCCAAGTCCTGACGCATTGCCATGCTGTTGACAGCACTGATCACGCCATCGGCGAACTCCACCGTATCCAGAACCCGCCCCCACAGCACAATCAGCGCCATGGAACGCGTGTCCAGGGTTCGCTCGGTGATCATCGCCAGGGGAGCGCCCGCATCGATCAGCTCACCGGTGATGTGCATCACCTCTGGCGTGACATTGTATGTGCGAAAACCGCGCGTGTCAGTGACGATGCCGGTCAGCAATGCGGTAGCCAGGGTTTCATCCAACGGCTCCTTTAGCGCTTTGGCCAGATAATAGATCATTTCATCCGTGGCGCAACAAGTGGGCTCTACCCAGTTGATATCGCCAAAGAAAACGTTGGTGATGTGATGATCGATGACAATAAGCGGCAGGCCGTTAAAACGCTCCTCTTCGTAAATCGTCCCCATCCGGGTGGGATCGCTGCTGTCGAGCGCGATGATGATATCGGGGCGCTCGTCAACGCGTTGCACGATGCGGTCGTAAAAGGGAAGAAAGTTAAAGGTGGCTGGTGCTTTGTCCTGACAGGCGAGGATGGGGTCTTTGCCCATCCGGTACAGCAGGTAGCCCAGAGCGGTGAGGCTGCCGATGGCATCTCCATCGGGGGAGATGTGGGCGATGAGAAGGGGTTTACGGACACTGGTTAGAGCGTCCAGAAGTTCAAGGGGTGGTTCGATGTGTGGGGTGGGTGATTCAGTCACTTGGCGTCTCTTTTTCTGTGGGATTTTCAACGGTGGTGGGGAGAGAATCAAGGATCTCGTCGATACGACGGGCCTCCAGGTAACTGCGATCTATCTTGAAAATGAGTTCAGGCATGCGTCTCACCTTGATGCGTTGAGCAAGTTGAGAACGAATAAAGCCATGGGCGGCCTTGAGTCCGGCCAACACCTCACGGGTGTCCACATCCTCATAAAAGGGCGTGACGAACACCCGGGCGGTGGTCAAATCAGGGGCTACGTCCACCATGGTGACGCCGATATCGGCCACCCGGGGATCGCTGAGCTCATACATGATAATGCTGTTGATCTCTTCCCAGAAGAGTTCATCCAGCCGTTGTTTTCGGTAGTTTTTAACCATAGTTGCCGTCCAATGTCCGTGATTTCATGTTTGGAGCGACTCGGGCGTCGTCACATCTGAAAGGGGAAGCTGGACGTTTAGCGAACGCGAACCTTTTCGGTGGCGACAATTATGTCACCCTCCTGAGGATCGGTGAAGTTTTCGATGGCGACGCCACACTCATAGCCAGCGCGTACTTCGGGCGTATCTTCCTGATAACGCTTGAGGCTGGTTATCACGCCGCGATGGATTTCCTGTCCATTGCGGAGGACTTTTGCTTCGGCGTTGCGACGGATGATGCCATCGGTTACCAGACAGCCCATGACTTTGCCTCGCCCGCGAATACGGAAGACCGCTCGCACTTCCGCGCGGCCAAGCTCCCGTTCTTCATACACCGGCTCAAGCATGCCTTGCAGCGCTTTCGACACATCCTCTACGATATGATAGATCACGTCGTAGGCGCGAATGTCGACGCCATGTTGTTCGGCAAGGCGTTTGGCCACAGCGTCAACTTTGACGTGGAAGCCGATGATCAGTGCTCTACTGGCGGCCGCGAGCATGACATCCGATTCCGTGATATTGCCAACGGCCTTGCGCAAGATGCGGATGCTCACTTCATCACTGCTCAGGTCCTCCAGAGATTTCACAATAGGCTCCAGCGATCCCTGGACATCGACCTTGACGATGATGTTGAGGTCTTTGACCGCGCCGCTTTGCATCTGGGCGTAAAAATCTTCGAGGGTAAGGGCGTTAGATTGTTGCTCAGCCGCGACGCGGGCTTTCTCTTTGCGTTCGGCCGATATCTGCCGGGCCAGGCGATCACTTTCCACGACCTGAAAAATGTCACCCGCTTCTGGCAGTCCATGCAAACCGGTAATGAGCACCGGCATGGAAGGCTTGGCTTCATCCATCTGGCGCCCCCGGTCATCGAACATCGCTCGGACGCGACCCCATTCCAGGCCGACAACCAGCGGATCGCCTCGGCGTAGCGTGCCCTTTTGCACCAGCACAGTGGCGGTGTTGCCCAGGCGTCTATCTTGCAACGCTTCGATAACTGTGCCGATAGCCGGACCATCCGGGTTGGCTTTCAGATCCATAACATCGGCCACCAGCAGCACGTTCTCGAGCAGCGTGTCGATATTGATGCGTTGTTTTGCAGAGATGGGCACGACAATGGTGTCTCCGCCCCATTCTTCGGGCTGCAGCCCCAGATCGGCCAACTGCTGCATGACGCGATCGGGGTTAGCGTTGGGCTTGTCGATTTTGTTGAGGGCCACAATGATAGGAACATGGGCGGCCCGGGCGTGATCGATGGCTTCCTCTGTCTGAGGCATCACTCCATCATCAGCAGCCACCACCAGAATGACGATATCGGTCACCTGGGCGCCGCGCGCGCGCATGGCGGTAAAAGCGGCGTGACCAGGGGTGTCGAGAAAGGTGATTTTGCGTCCATCCAGCTCGATCTGATAGGCAGCAATGTGCTGGGTAATCCCTCCGGCCTCGCGTTCCGCCACCCGCGTATTGCGAATGGCATCGAGCAGGGTTGTTTTGCCATGATCAACATGCCCCAGCACAGTCACCACCGGAGGACGAGGTTGTAATTTGCTGGGATCCTCATTTTCGAGAAGTCGCTCACGCAGCGTTTTCGGCCCCGTCTCGCTCTCTTCCAATTCCTCTTCCACGATGGTTTCTCGTTCGATCTCAACGCCTAGCTCTTCCGCCACGATGGCCGCAGTGTCGAAGTCAACGATTTCATTGATTGTGGCCATCGTGCCGTAGCTCATTAATATCTTGATGATCTCGATGGGGGTCGTGCCCAATTTCTGGGCCAGATCGCGCACCGAAATCACCTCGGGGATATCGATGACAGAGGAGTCGGAGGATTCAGATTGAGCGGCCTGAGGCGGAGTTGAAGGCTGGACGGTGGCGACATGGTGCGCTGTATTCCCGCCATCCTGACGCCCACGACGTCGACTTGATTTGCGTCGTCCACTGCCGCTGGCGCCACCTGTGACTGGTTTTCGCCGGCCTCCCCCCCGACGGCGAGCTGCTTCATATCGTTTTAAATTGGCGACTGGCGCCTGTTGGATGTGCTTGGGATGTTTCTTCATGGTCATAACAAAAATCCTCCCTGTCCTTTTTGATTCTGGCAACGGACCGAAAGCCCGATTCCTGTTTGGGGAACAGCCAGCAAGGCAGAGAGGATCGTAGGCGTTCACGAAGCGTCGAATGTTTAACGCATGGCCTCGACTCCTGCGCTTCTGGCTGTATGCATTTGTAGATGTGCCGCTCGGCCCTGCTCGTTGCGAAGAGCATCATCATAAGACGACGCCGGGTAACGAAGACATCGATTCATGGTCCCTTAACCATTGGTGGATGTCTGCCCGATCAGCGCTTTGCGTCGCGCCAATTCCTCTCGCAACGCCGAGCGTTGGGCTGGTGTCAGTTTGGTTTTCAGGGCGCGATCCAGGAAATTGCCGGTGATGGCGCTTTCCCAGCAGGCGAGATCGTTGCACAGATAGGCGCCGCGCCCTTGCGCCTTGCCGCTCGGATCATAGTATACGTCACCATGGGGGCTGCGCACGATACGATGAACCTCCCTTTTGGGGAAGGTGCGCCGACAGACCACGCAGGTGCGTTGGGGAATGTGTTTTTGACGTCCTCTCTTGGCCATGATCCTGTCAAAAAAGGATGGCGTAGAAAATACTTGTTCGACGCCTGAACGCGGCGTTGGCAATTCCGCCATCAAGCGAATTAAAAGTCATCAAGATCGAAGCCGAAATCTTCGAAATCACTGTAATCGAAATCGGAGGAACCTCGTTTGCGGTGTTTTTTCACCTGCACAAGGCGCCCCAATTCCTCATCAAAGACAAGTTTTCGATCCTTGCGTTTGCCCTTTTTCTTTTTCTTTTTGGCACTGGCGGCCAAAAGATCGTCGGGCTCTTCTTCGGCAGCCTCTGCTTCGAAGAAGCGGGCATAGAGCGCTTCATCCATGTCACCTTCTCCCTCTTCGGCCCCCGCCATGCTTGCTGAGAGCTTGGCAGCCAGAGCTTTGATCTCATCTTCCTCCTGGCTCAACGGCGTTTCTTCAACCATTTCGGGCTCGGCGGCCTCGGGTTCGGAAACTTCCACAGGGGTCTCTTCGAGGGCATCAAAGAGAGGCACCTCCAGTTCATCGCCAGGTTCCACAAGGGCTTCTTCCACAAGCGCTTCTTCTTCGAGCAGACGCCTAGCAGTGGCCAGGAGATCTGCTTCTCTCGCGCGCTCTTTTTGTTCACGACGGAGACGATCGCGCTCTTCGGGGGTCAAGCCTTCGGCCAGCGCCTCCTCCTCGCTCTTGATATCGATTCGCCAGCCGGTAAGCTTGGCAACAAGGCGGGCATTTTGCCCCTCTTTGCCAATAGCCAGAGACAATTGCTTTTGAGGGACAATGACCAGCGCGGTTTTGTCAAGCTCGGGGAAAAGGATGACATCAGTCACTTTCGCGGGACTGAGCGCGTTGGCCACGAATTTCTCAGGATCGGCGTTCCATTCTACGACATCGATCTTTTCACCGTGGAGCTCCTTAACGATGTTTTGAATGCGCACGCCGCGCATCCCTACACAGGAGCCAACCGGGTCCACACCGCGCTGAGTGGCAGCCACCGCCACCTTCGAGCGGCTACCGGCCTCACGGGCAATCGCCTTGATCTCAACCGCTCCTTGTTTTATCTCAGGAACCTCTTTTTCAAGAAGACGACGGAGCATGTTGCGATGGGTGCGGCTCAAATGGATGTTCGGACCACGCCCGCCCCGAGTCACTTCGACAACATAGGCCAACACACTATTGCCCTGACGATAGCGTTCTCCAGGGATCTGGTCGGAGCGGGGCATGATGCCCTCGGCCTGGCCGCCATCCAGGGAAATGATCAACGCGTCGTTCTTACGATCGATGCTGCGCACCGTGCCCTGAATCAATTCTCCCTCACGCTGAACATATTCCTCATACAACGCGTCCCGCTCCGCCTCGCGGATGCGCTGGAGGATCACCTGCTTGGCTGCCTGGGCTGCAATCCGCCCAAAATCGTCAGGCGTACGTTCAATACGTATTTCGTCTCCGACCTCGACGGTGGGATCGTAGCGACGGGCATCTTCGAGCACTATCTGGGTATTTGGATCAGTGAATTCCTCTGGGGGAACCACTTTCATAATGGCGTAGATG
>WFTO01000058.1 GCA_015485435.1 Anaerolineae bacterium
CCTCGACACCCTCTGGCGACGACAAGACAACTACGTTATCTTTGCTCATGGTGGCGTACTCCTTTGCTGTTTTCAGTTCTTGTCAAACCGAATTTCAGCAGGGTACGCCGCCTTCTTCAATCAGGCCGTACACCAGTTTCGAGCATAGCTCTTTTGCATTTGCTTATAAGCTGTATGATAGGTTGGCTATGAAATATGGTGAATGACAGTCAAGAATACTCAACCTTCTTATGTTTGGTGTAATGATATGCGGGGGGGTGTCTGTGAAGATATAAAAGGATGAAGCACCGGGGGTTGGTTCTGGGGTAACGTATTCAGCAGAAGGATGTGTTAGGGAAGTACTGAACTACTACATCTAAAGGAGTTCGCGGTGTCTCTCAAAGATATTTTACGTAATGTTCGGCCTGCTGACGATCAACAAGAACGAAAATTGCTGGCTCGCATTATCGATAATGAAAATGATTTTTTATTACACTGGTATCCTGGAAGTGGTAGAGATTTCACCCCATTAATATTAGATGTGCCAAATAATCCCATTAGGAAAAGACTGCTCAGGGTGAATTCGGGAGAGAGTGAGGACAGAATTCTTCTAATGAATGATTATTCTCGATCGTATGAAAAATTTATTTATGATGATGAGTTGAATGGTATTATAAAGAGTGACTATCGTGAATTGTGGGATGAGTATGGTGCTATAGCTTTCTGGGGTAGAAGAAAGGAAGTCTATACTTTTGCAGAACATATCATTACTTTGTTTACGGTTGTAGTGAAAAATTCTGGTCAAGGAATCCATGATCGGCCAATGTATGGTGATGAGTATATTGTTTTGTTTATACATTCGAAAACAGAAGATTTATTGCCGATATTTTCCAAATATGACATTCGGGTGAGTGTGGTATTTTTAATAAAGCAGGGAGGGTTTTCTGGTCAAACATTTGGGCACTACGAAAAATTGGCAGAAAAATTAAAATATTGGGGTTTGGGGCTTGGTGACTATTGGGTGATTGATAAATGTGGGGTTGATGATAATAAAAGACCTGTTTGTAAAGAATTGGAGCAATTCGTCTATGTGGGTGGACCAATGAAGTGGGGATGGCCACCTGCGCGCATATACGGTAGAGGTGACGATTATGTCAGGGAGCGAAGAGTTTGCAGAATCGGTAACAGTTGGCTGAGCAGGTGATAATTCGATAATAGTAGTCCAAATCACGCTGGTTTTATCGGTGTCAAATAACGAGTTCGGTAAATTTGGAAACTGGCCAATAATGATGTTTTGCAGGACGTGTTGCATTTTTTTATGCGTGATTTCTCGCCCGCGTTATTAATCTTGGTTGATTCAATGTGATCTGAGGCGGTTGTGAATCCTGGAGAATACTTGCGTCAAATTCATTCACCCGTGCCCGAATGGCTTGCTGCGTTCGATGTAAATACATGTTTCTCTCGTGAGCAGTTTTTTAGGTCTCGTCTTGTCTTTTATCCTGGGTGCGGTATCGATGGGCAGCCGGTTAGGTTGTTTGGGGCAAACCACGCTGCACATTGCTTTGTTTATGTTGATTATGGGTGTCAACAGGAGTTCTTCGAACAAAATCTTGACGATCCTGTGAGTGGGTTCCGGGGGTATGACACATTGGCCCGATTATCTCTACGCGAGAGTGACCTTGTCCCCAATGGTTGGGTATCACATCTTCACGAAGTAGCCGGTCGACGTGTTTCGCCTGAGGTTATGCAAAGTTTTGCAAGAATCCGAGGCAATCCCTTTGCATTTCTTGAGGTCATGGAACGACAACCGGATCTGGATGACAACCATGGTCCATCGCGTCTGGCTATTCTCTTCATTGGTGCCGATGGGATTGCCACCTATGATGCGCTGTTTTGCCAGCATGACAGCATAGCGCCACCATTTGCTGTCGTGCTTCAGGATCATGGCTTTGGCGGAAACTATGATCGATTTGGCCGTGGTGGCCTGTTTGAGGCGATCGCTGGCCGATGCAATGCAATGCCTGAAATGTTGCTTGTTGCGACGGATACGCGGCCATGGAACGGGTATGCGCGTATCCCCGAACTCGACAGCGTCTACGGTGGCATGCACAAAAATGCAAGATTTCTATATAGGCGCCAGGAAAATCCGGACTGACGAACGAACCGGCATTCCGTCAATATCCATCCTATCTTTCTGCGACAAAATCCGACGCATCTCCCGTTATGATTCATTCTGCTTCCGGCAATGGGGTCTGGATACATGAACGTAGAACTGGAGGTGCCTTATGTACAAGGGGCAGTAGAAGTCCCACTACGCCTACCAGTCCTGGCCCAACTTCGACAGTTACGGAGGTGAGCGATCGGCGTTAGGCAACGCGGCGCGGGTGGCCGTGTAATTGACCCGGGCCGGCTGGTGGTGTCTGCATCGAAAGGAAACCAGATTCGTCAATCGGACCCTTGGGGAGGATGGCGTAATCCATTCGGTCGAGTTGCTTGTACCGGAGGGCGATGCGGAGACTGTGGCCTGGTCGACACATGGCGACCGGCTCGCCGTGACCCTCGCCGGGGCGATCGGAGCTGCTCGTGTTCGACATGAGTTGTGGCCTGGAAACAGTTCTATTCCCTGCTAGGGAAAGGTTGGCATGTCGGTACAAAGTGGAAACAGGCACTGACCCGACTCACCAACCTCACTTCCGGCGATTTCGCTAATGTTCCTCGTCAGCAGACCCTGAGTGGCGAAAACCCGACTCCCCAACATCTGTTCGCACTGCTGGAGCGGGAATTGTTGATGAAAGAGGACGGCGGGTTAATCGTCATGGGTTTTCTGGCGAATATCTGAGCGGGCAGACGAGAAGCCGGGAGCCAGGTTCTCGACGGCGTCGTCCTTGTTCCGTCGTGAGGTTAGCGGAGTTGGTGCCCATTTCTGTTCTCTTGAACACGCCGAGGGTTTATGCCGTGCTGGTGGTGGAAGAAACATTTTGCTAGAATGGTAATTACATTCGTTATAACGGTTATGGTCCATGCGCAAGGTCAAAGTGACAGCCATCGGCAATTCCCTCGGCCTGGTTCTGCCGAAGGAGGTTCTGACCAGGCTGAAGGTTGAAAAAGGGGATGAGCTCTATCTGGTCGAGGGGCCGGATGGTCTCGTGCTCACGCCCTACCAGCAGGATTTCGAGGAACAGGTCGAGGCGGCCCGCAAGGTGATGAAGCGTTACCGCAATGCCCTGCGGGAACTGGCCAGATGAACGAGCCCCGTTGGGTGTTGCCCGACGTGGTCCGGCTCGTCCATCGTCTGCTGCTGGAAGAACACGGCGGCACCCCGGGATTGCGCGATCCGGCACTGCTCGAATCGGCCCTGCACCGCCCGCAACAACGCTTCGCCTATGATCCGGCGTGTTCCCTGTTCAACCTTGCCGCTGCCTATGGTCATGGCCTTGCGAAGAATCACCCGTTCGTCGATGGCAACAAGCGCATGGCGCTCACTATCGCGGCACTCTTTCTGGAGCTGAACGGCCACCGCCTGGAAGCGCCGGAACCCGAGACGGTGGCAATCATCGAAGCGCTGGCGACAAGCGAACTCAACGAGGGGGATTTCGCCGACTGGCTGGCGCGATGGTCGGTCGAGTCGTGATGCCGGATCCCCGGCGTTCCGCTCATTCGTATACTTTCTCGAACACCGTCCCGTGACACTTGGGGCAGGGCGGGATGTGTCCCGGCTTGTCGAAGGTGAGTTTCTCGCCGCAGTTCTTGCAGATCAGCACGCCGGGGCCGGTGATCTCGCCGGTGTGCCATTCGCCGAAATGGATCTGTTCGCGCAGCAGTTCCCATTGCACGGTCGTCGGATCGGCCATCCTGGCTACCCAGTCGAGGAGCTGGGCCTCGATGAGGTCCTTGTCCATCTCCCACCAGGTGGCGAGTTCCTGCCTGTTCTTCTCCCAGGCTTCGGCCGCTTCGTGGAAGTCGCGGCGCAGCCATTCGCCCAGTTTCTCGATTTCCTCCCTGGTCAGCTCGCCCAGCTCGCTGGCCTTCTCCTCGGCCTTCTCG
>WFTO01000059.1 GCA_015485435.1 Anaerolineae bacterium
GCTTCCCATTTATCATGTGGCCTATACGCCCTGTTTTCGCCGCGAGAAGTTTAGCGCGGGCAAAGATACACGTGGCATCAAGCGCGGCCACCAATTCGATAAGGTGGAGATGGTCAAATTCGTGACGCCCGAAACGGGGCGCGCCGAGCTTGACAGCCTTATTGAGAACGCTGCCGATATCGCGCGCTTGCTCAAACTTCCGTTCCGGGTTGTGCAAATGTGCACCGGTGACCTCAGTTTTGTTGCGGCCATCAAGTTTGATATCGAATTGTGGGCCCCCGGAGTGGAAGAATGGCTGGAAGTCAGTTCTTGTTCGCTCTTTACCGATTTCCAGGCCCGCCGAGCGAACATTCGCTATCGCCCCGAGCCGGGCGCCCGGCCGCGATACGTCTACACATTGAATGGCTCCGGACTGGCCCTCCCACGACTGGTGATTGCGATCCTCGAAAATTATCAACAGGCCGATGGCAGCGTGATCGTGCCTGAGGTGCTCCGTCCCTATATGGGCGTCGATGTCATCCGCTAACCATGAAGGTGCTACGCCGAAGCAAGCGTTGGGCCCTGGGCCTAACGCTCTTCGTTTTCTTGGTGTTGGCGGCGCTTTGGTGGGGCTGGTTGCGTATGCAACATCCACTCGTCCCATTGGGGCCGCAAATGCATGTGCAGACCCTGAATCCCAAAGCTGGGGTCCACACGCGCCTGGAAAACGAGGTCGAAGCGTGGAAGATCAAAAAAACGCTGGAGATGGTGCGGGAATTAGGAACCCCGTGGATCGTTGAATATTTTCCATGGGCTTACAGCGAGCCGCGAAAGGGCGATTATCGGTTCGATCATGCGGATCTGGTGGTCGATCATGCCAATCGGCAGGGGCTGACGGTGATCGCGCGGCTGGGGTTGGTGCCTGATTGGGCCCGCCCAAAGGACACTATCGCCAATTATTTGCCCGAAGAGCGGTATGAGGATTTCGCGAACTATGCTGCGGCCTTCGTCCAGCACTTCGCGGGGAGGGTCAACTATGTCATCATCTGGAATGAGCCCAATCTGGCGCTGGAGTGGGGGTACCGCCCTCCAGACCCGGTTGCCTACACAGAGATGTTGAAGGTGGTCAGCGAGGCCAGCCGCGCCGCCAATCCCGAGGTCACCATCCTGGCTGGCGCTCTGGCCCCAACCCTGGGTGATCCAAGCGGCCAGCTGGGCATGAGCGATCTCGCGTTTTTGCAGGGCATGTATGATGCCGGCGCAGCCCCCTATTTCGATGCGCTGGCTGTGCATGCGTATGGATTAACCTTCCCGGCGGACGATCCGCCTGACCCCGACATCGTGAATTTTCGACGCGTGGAATTGCTGCGCGCGATGATGGTCGCCAATGGCGACGGCCACAAGCCCATCCACATCACCGAGGCCGGATGGAACGATCATCCGCGCTGGACACGCGCCGTTCGCCCAGCCCAACGCATCCGCTATACCATTCAAGCCTATCAGATGGCGTTGGGCTGGGACTGGCTAACATCCGTCAGCATGTGGGCCTTTCGTTACCCCGCTCCCGAAAAAAGCTATCGCGATTATTTTACGTTCGTCACCCCAGATTTTCAGCCTAAGCCCATTTATCTGGAAGTGAAAAAGGCGTTGAGGGGAGACTAAATCCTTACAATTCGGGAAGCAAGGGAGCGCCGCCGAATTGCGGTTGGCCCGAGATCTCAAACACATAGCCGCGATTGCGGAAGACCGTCTTGAGATATTGGGGTTGAGAGGGATCTGGTTCGATGAGTTCGCGTAACCATCGAATGTGCACATGCAGGGTCCGAATATCCTGCAAAGTGCTCAGCTGCCAGACCTCTTGCATCAAATACAACTGACTCAATGTTTCGCCCGGATGAAGCATGAACGCTTCCATCAGGCGGGTCATTTTGGGGTTGAGCCTGACTTTCCCTTTGGGGCCCGATAACACCTGTGTGCGCCGATCTAATGTGAACGGCGGAAGCTGAACGACATAATCTGACCTGGACGCCAACAGGTTTTCGATGGTCTCCTTCAATTTATGAAAGATGAAGGGCTTGACCAGGATGGTGTCATAGAAGAGCGAGGGCTCAGGGACGGCGCGGCCGCTTTTCAAGAGCACTACAAATGGACGACTGAAATGCGCTCTGGCGGCTTGCGTGATGCGCTTAACTTTGCCTGTGGTGTTGGCGTCGACATCCAACAAAATAATTTCAGGATCGAAATCTTTAATCAGTTTGAGGCTGGGACGGAGCGTGTGGGTATACCGAACTTCGAAGTCGTGTTTTCGAAGCTCTTCGCAGACGCCACACTCACTCACATCCACGATGGCATGAATGCGATGAGATGTCATTTTTCTATTGTTCGACTCGGATAAGGGGATGTGAGAGGAAAGGGGAAAAGACCAACAAACCTCTGGCGAGGAGGGAGTTTTGATTATACACGTTTCGGCGCGGTTTTGTAAAACGCCGACATGGCCGAAAGCATGAAAAACCCTCCGAGAGGGGCCTGGCGACCTCTACTCGGAGGGTGTGTT
>WFTO01000060.1 GCA_015485435.1 Anaerolineae bacterium
GGGTGACACCGTCCAGGGCATTGCCATTCGTTTTCAGATCGATCCAGCCATCATCCTCGAAAACAACGACATCCCCGATCCCAACAACTTACAGGTGGGACAGGTGCTTATCATTCCCCTGGGAACCATCACGCCAACCCCCGAAGCCAAGCCACTGGCTACCCCCACACCCCATGAACACGCTCCTCAGTTGATAAGCCCGTCCGATGGTGAGGTGTATGTGGGACAGCCTGGGCCTTTGTTGCGATGGGTTTCGGAGCGGATTTTACCTGAAGACGTCTGGTATGAGGTCGGATTGCATTATGCCGATCCTCATTTATCTTCCCCTAAACCCATCCTGACCAAAGCTTCCAGCTATCGCCTGGAGGACTCGTTACGCCCACCCGCTGGCTCCGTTTCTCCTGTGCTCCGTTGGTGGGTCCGTCTGGTGCGGGTGCAAAGAGATGGCAGTATCAGGCCAATCAGTCCCCCTTCTGAAATCCGCAACATTGAATGGCGATAACAGACGATACGCTCTCCGATTCCGGGCCCGGGAGACGAGGCGGCCATCGCGTTTTCACGCCAACATATTCAGCGTCAGAGCTGCGTCTTGAAGATGGGAGTCCTTTGATTGGTTTATTGAAATGCAATGGCGCATGAATTTGAGCCGCCGCCTTACTTTGCCAAGAAAGGCATGTACAGACGCGTTCCCCACAACCAGCCGTAGATGCCTCGTTCGGGGACGCCTGCGGTGGCATTGTCATCGAACGCGATGAAGAAATCTCCATACGGGCCTGTCGTGACCGCCGTATGGAGGACCTGTTTTCCACCGATGGTTTTCTTCCACAGGAGGCCGGTGCTCAAGGGAATTGTGATGCCCTGGATTTCCATCAACCCTGGGGGCGTGGGGGCTGGCACCCATACCCATATGGCCAAAAATTGGCTGTCGACCTCAGACCCTGCCAGCGCGGGGCTGCTTTCATCCCACGCGGAACTTGCCAGGGCATAAGTGGGCGCGTTCATATTTCCTGATCCATCCACTCCTCGGGCCAGGATGTCTCGATCCGAGGCATTGGTGATATCTTCCCATGCCACCAAATAATTCCCCACGCCCGGCGGCTGAGGAATGGCGGTCACCGTAGGATTGGCCATGTCGCCCTTCACATCCGACGAAATGACCAGATAAGGCCCCAACACCCCTGCGCCGCCACTCATCTTGACTCTGACTCCCTGAATTGTCATCCATCCCGCCGTGTACTCCTGCCATACGACCAGAAATTCATTGCGGGCGCGATTGTAGGCCAGATCGGGGTTCTGGTGCAGACTACCCACCTTGTCCTGGAACACATAAAAAAAGCTTCCCAACCCTGTGGCGGGGGAATAAGTCCTTCCCGCGATATGCATCATTCCTCCCGAATCCCATGACCAAACGATCAGGAATTGGTTGGCGGTGGACGCATAGGCTATCGCAGGCGAATGGCTGGAGACGCTCGAATTCCAGATCGGAAATGCTGTTCCGATAAGCCTGCCATCGTCGGCGATCCGTTGCCCGTAGATGGCATATCGGCCCGTGGCCGGATTGAATTGCTCCCAAACAACCAGATACTCATGGTCTTGCGTGTTATACGCAACATCAGGAAAACGGCGCTCCGCGCCGGCTCCGGCCGCGATATAAAAGCTACCCCCGATGCGGCGCCCGTCCCAAGCGATGCGTTGGCCGCGTATGTCATCATTCCCCGGTCGATCGTTGTACCAAACTGCCAAGTATTCCTGCCGATGGGGGTTATACGCTACGGCCGGATTCACTTCCTCAAGCCCCGTATCATTGCGAATGGTGAATCGATTCCCAATGGGACCCCCGCTGGCGCTGGCATGCAGCGTAAGCCCAAACACGCCCCACAAGAGAAGTAGGAAGAAAGAAGCTATCCGTTTCATTTTTGGAGTCCTCAGGAGAATAGTGTTTGTTGTTTTATCGCACTTTTCACGTTTAAAGGGCGTTGTTTTCGTGCAAATCACACCAAATTCTGTGAGTTAGCGTGAATTCAAAGTAAGGGCGTACAATTGCTCTCCATCTTGCTCCTGGTTACATACTGAACGGACCATTCAGACGAACATGAACGAAAATTGTTTGTGTCATCGATGTTGGGCTTGTTGGCCATTTTTATTTTAATGGCAGTATTTCGCATCCATCGGAAAGGAAGTCCACTTATACAAGTTCATAGAGATGTTTCACTAATTTCAGAGTACATCTTTTTATGCGCTTTGTCAATAGATTTTTGTCCTTAGGACACTGTAACAGTTTTGTCGGTCGTTCTGTTTTCCGAACCCCGATTGAATTCAAGTCGGAGGGCGTTCCGCCGCCCGTTCCCCTGCGGGGACGGCATGTCCCTCCCGAAGGGGGGCTCATAAGCGTCGGCGCTGGCCGACAAGCGGCCGCAGGTCCTCAGCCACCGACTTCGAGTCGGCGGGGGTAAGGCATCAAAGATGCTCCTGCCGACCAAACTGATACAGTCTCCCAGACATTCAAGTGGATTGACAAGCCACAGGTTTCCTTTTATAATGAAGCTGAATAAGGTTTTTTTCATTATTCCCCTGTTTGTGCTTATGCCACTGCGACTCACTTGCATCTGTATCACGCGGAAGCAATCTCCTGACGCCTGTATGTGTAAGGTTCAGGGGCGGCTTCCGCACGCGCGATGCAATGAGTAGGCAGGAGGCGAATTCAATCAACGCGAAAAAAGAACACATCTTCGTCTGTCTATGGTCCTGATGGGCCGCCTCCTTGAGGATATGAACTCGTTGCATCGCTTCATGCAACGAGTTTTTTTATTCTTCAACATTTTGAGCGCAGAACAATCTTGAATAATTGTGATAGACGTATTTTCTAACATTCACCCCAATCATTAGGAGTTATGACCATGTCAACTCAACAAAAAGCCCCTCGAATTGCCGACAGCATCACCGAACTTGTTGGCAACACCCCACTGGTTCGTATCAATCGTATGGCTGGCGATGCGAAAGCGCAATTGGTCGCCAAGCTGGAATATTTCAATCCTGCTGGCAGCGTGAAAGATCGTATTGGGCTGAGCATGATCGAAGCAGCCGAGCGGGCAGGGAAATTGAAACCTGATTCCATTATTCTTGAACCCACTAGCGGTAATACGGGCATTGCCTTGGCGTTTGTTGCCGCCGCAAAAGGATATCGTTGCGTCCTGGTGATGCCTGAGACAATGAGCCAGGAGCGAAGGATGTTGCTCAAAGCCTATGGCGCCGAATTGATCCTGACGCCGGGCTCTGAGGGCATGATGGGCGCGATTCGTAAAGCCGAGGAGCTGGCAGCCGAGGATCCCCGTTATTTCATCCCTCAGCAATTTCAAAATCCAGCCAATCCTGAGGTGCATCGGCGCACTACAGCCGAAGAAATCTGGCGCGATACTGCAGGACAAGTGGATATTGTGGTCGCAGGCGTAGGTACGGGCGGCACCATCACCGGCGTCGGCGAGGTGTTGAAGGCGAGAAAGCCCGAGGTTCAGATGATCGCTGTCGAGCCAAAGGGGTCGCCTGTGTTATCAGGAGGTGCGCCTGGCCCACACATGATCCAGGGAATCGGCGCGGGTTTTGTGCCACAAGTTTTGAATACCGATATCATCGATGAAGTGATCCCCGTCGCGAACGAAGACGCCTTTGCTCGGGCCCGACAGGCCGCACGAGAAGAAGGATTGCTGGTGGGCATCTCATCGGGGGCGGCGTTGCATGCCGCCATTCAGGTGGCGCAACGGCCCGAAAATGCAGGAAAACTCATTGTTGTGATTATCCCATCGAATGGTGAGCGCTACTTGAGCACAGCCCTTTTCGCCGATTTACGAGAACAATAGCTTCTTTTCATGAAGGCGGCCATCAGAATGACATCGACTCATCGGGTTGTGTTTGAATGGCCGCCTTTCAATGTCGTTTTGCATTGGTTTTTGGTTGAAAAGGCAAGGAGCAGCATGATGTTAGAAACGTTACGACGCGATATCCGAGTTGTTTTCCAGCGCGATCCCGCCG
>WFTO01000061.1 GCA_015485435.1 Anaerolineae bacterium
GGATCAGCTTTCCAAGTGGACGCCCTACCTGCCCGATGGCTTCCAGGCCCAGAGCTACCCCGACTCGCAGAACCTCTTCACCCTGGGGCAGGCCGCCATCTACCCTGCGGGCTCCTGGGAGATCGCCCTGTTCAACCAGCAGGCCGACTTCGAGATGGGCGCGTTCAAGCCCCCACTGCCCGAGGGCGCAGACCAATGCTACATCAGCGACCACACCGACATCGCTTTGGGCATGAACGCGGCCACCGAACATCCCGAAGAAGCCAAAAAATTTCTGGAATGGCTCACCACGCCCGAATTCGCAGAACTGTACACCAACGCCCTGCCCGGCTTCTTCTCCCTCTCCAATCACAAGATCAACGTCGAAGACCCCCTGGCGCAGACCTTCGTCAGCTGGCGTGATGAGTGCGAATCCACCATCCGCAACTCCTACCAGATACTCTCCCGCGGCGAGCCCAACCTGGAAAACGAGCTGTGGCGGGTGAGCGCACAGGTCATCAACCACGACATCACCCCCGAGGAAGCAGCCCAGCAGATCCAGGAAGGCCTGGATAAATGGTACACCCCCGGCATGTTCTCCGCACCGCCCGCCACCGAAGAAGGCAAGAAGGAAGAAGGAACCTCTGAAGCCGAGATGCCGCCCAGCGACATCAGCGGCGAACTCGTCATCGAAAGCTGGCGCAACGACGATCTGGCCATCTGGCAGGACACTATCATCCCCGCCTTCAACAAGCACTACCCGAACATCGAGGTCATCTTTGCGCCCACCGCGCCCGCCGAATACAACGGCGCGCTCAACGCCAAGCTCGAAGGCGGCACCGCCGGCGACCTCATCACCTGCCGCCCCTTCGACGCCTCCCTGGCCCTGTTCAACAAAGGCTACCTGGCCCCCCTCAACGACCTGCCGGGCCTGGACAACTTCAGCGATGTCGCCAAGAGCGCCTGGATCACCGACGACGGCCAAACCGTCTTCTGCGTGCCCATGGCCTCCGTCATCCACGGCTTCATCTACAACAAGGACGCCTTCGACGAGCTGGGCCTGAGCGAACCCCAGACCGTGGACGAATTCTTCCAGGTGCTGGACAAGATCAAGGAAGACGGCACCTACTATGCCCTGGACATGGGCACTGCCGACCAGTGGGAAGCCGCCACCATGGGCTTCCAGAACATCGGCCCCAACTACTGGAAGGGTGAGAAAGGTCGCCTGGGCCTGATCAACGGCACGGAGAAATTCACCGACCCGCAATATGTGGCTGTGTGGCAACAACTGGCGGAGTGGACCCCCTACCTGCCCGATGGCTTCCAGGCCCAGAGCTACCCCGACTCGCAGAACCTCTTCACCCTGGGCCAGGCCGCCATCTACCCCGCAGGCTCCTGGGAGATCGCCCTGTTCAATCAGCAGGCCGATTTCGAGATGGGCGCGTTCAAGCCCCCCCTGCCCGAGGGCGCAGACAAATGCTACATCAGCGACCACACCGACATCGCCCTGGGCATGAACCCCAAGACCCAGTATCCCGAGGCGGCCAAAGCCTTCCTGCAGTGGCTCACCACCCAGGAATTCGCGGAGCTCTACACCAACGCCCTGCCCGGCTTCTTCTCCCTCTCCAACCACGACATCACCGTGCAAGACCCGCTGGCCCAGGAATTCATCAGTTGGCGCGGCGAGTGCGAATCCACCATCCGCAACTCCTACCAGATCCTCTCTCGCGGCGAACCCAACCTGGAGAACGAACTGTGGCGGGTCAGCGCCCAGGTCATCAACCACGACATCACACCCGAGGAAGCAGCCCAACAGATCGAAGATGGGCTGGCCAAGTGGTATCCTCCCCATCAGAAATAAGCTTCGTCCAACTCAGCAGGCAGCGGCATCGGTCGCTGCCTGCGTCTTTTCCCTCGCGAGGCGCAGACGATGGCTACGATTCGGCCTAAACGAAAACGCAAATTCCCCACCCACATCCTCGTCTTCCTGGCCCCTGCCACCATCCTCTATACCCTGTTCATGATCTACCCGCTTTTCGACTCCATGCGCTTAAGCTTCTTCAGCCTGGATAAGCAGGGAAACGAATTCTTCGTGGGTCTCCAAAACTATATCACCCTCTTCACCAATGAGCTTTGGTGGCCCCGCTTATGGGGGGCGTTCAAACATAACGTCATCTTCTTCCTCATCCATATGGTGGTGCAGAATTCTATCGGCCTGCTCCTGGCCGCCATCCTCACCTCCAGGTTGGTCCGTGGCGTCGGCTTTTTCCGCACGACGTTCTTCATGCCCACCATGCTTTCCTTTGTCATCGTTGGCTTTATCTGGGAATTGATTTTGAGTCCGTTGTGGGGCGTGGCCAAAGACATTTTGGGCGTCTTTGGTCTTGAGCACCTTTACGCCCCCTGGTTGGGGCTAGAAGGCCCAGCCCTCATCGCGCTCTCATTCATCTCTGTGTGGCAGTTCATTGGCATCCCCATGATGCTCTTTTACGCCGCGCTCATTGGCATCCCCGACGAGCTTATCGAAGCCGCAACAGTGGACGGCGCCAGCGGTTGGAAAATCTTCTGGAAGGTGAAATTCCCCCTGATTCTGCCCACGGTGGGCATTGTCGCCATCCTCACCTACGTGGGCAACTTCAACGCCTTCGACCTCATCTACACCACCCAAGGCGCATTGGCTGGCCCCAACTTCTCTACCGACATCATGGGCACCTTCTTCTACCGCACCTTCTTTGGCCAGCAACTCCAACTAGGCAATCCCACTATGGGCGCGACCGTGGCCACGGTCATGTTCCTTATCATCCTGGCGGGTGTGCTGGTTTATATGTACGGTTTCCAGCGCCGGGTCGATACGTACGAGTTGTAAGGAGGAAATATGGTTGTCTCTCGATCACGGCTGCGTCAAGGGCTAGCAAAAATCACGGTCTATGTAGTTCTGTTCATAGCCGTTATCGTGGCTCTGTTCCCCATTGCGCTCATCATCATGAACTCCTTCAAAGAACGCAAAGCCATCTTTCGTCACCCCATGACGCCTCCGCTGCCCGACACCTTCAGCCTGATTGGCTACGAAAAAGTCATCGAGCGTTCCAACTTCGGGCTCTATTTCGCCAATAGCCTCATCGTCACCCTGGGCTCCATGTTTCTCATCCTGTTCCTGGGCGCGATGGCCGCGTGGGCCCTCTCCGAATATGATTTCAAGGGCAACGCCTTCCTGGGCATCTACCTGGCCCTGGGAATCATGATCCCCATCCGCCTGGGTACGGTTAGCATCCTACGCCTTATGGTCAAGCTCAATCTGGTGAATACCCTGTGGTCGTTGATTTTGGTGTACACCGCCATGGGGTTGCCATTGACCATCTTCATCCTCACATCGTTCATGAAACAAGTTCCCAAAGAACTCAAAGAAGCAGCTCGGCTGGATGGGGCCAGCGAATACCGCATATTCTGGATGATCCTGCCCCTGGTACGGCCCGCCATTGCCACCGTCGCAGTCTTCACCATGATCCCCATCTGGAACGATCTGTGGTTCCCTCTGATTCTGGCGCCGGGCGAGAAGACCAAGACGGTGACGCTGGGCGCGCAGCAGTTCCTGGGCCAGTTCGTCAGCGACTGGAACGCGGTGCTATCCTCCCTGACCCTGGCCATGGTGCCCATCCTCATCATCTACATCCTTTTCTCCCGCCAGATCATCCGCGGCCTCACCGCGGGCGCGGTGAAATAGCCCCTTGATAAATCTGGCCAGTTAAGCTAGGCTAGGTTGGCCAGGTCTCAAGGAGGTTATATCCATGACATCCAATCCTTGTTTCGTCAATATCAAAGAAGCGAAGAACAACTTTAGCAAGTTGCTGGCGCGCGCCCACGCCGGGGAAGAGATTGTCATTTGCAAAGCAGGCAAGCCCTATGTCAAGCAGGTAGCCATCGATCAACCCGAACAACGAGAGTTGGGTTTTTTGAGCGATTTGTTCACGGAAGAAGAAGAACTTGAGGCCATCGATCGAGCATTGTTCGAACCCATGAGTGAGGAAGAATTGGCGCTGTGGTATGGCGTTCCCGCGCGGGAAATGCTCCATTTGGCCGACCGGGAAGCCGAAGATGAGGGGGCGAAGCATGAAAGTGCTATTGGACACCCATGTCCTGATTTGGGCATGGATCAATCCCCGGCGCCTGTCTCCCCGGGTGGCTTCCTTATTGTCCGACAGGCGCACCATGATCGCTGTGAGCAGCGCCAGCGTCTGGGAGTTGGGCATCAAACACTACAGTGGGAAAATGCCAGAAATGGCCCGGATTTTTCCACGAATCGACTATCACCTGGCTCGACTTGGCGCGACAGCGTTACCCATCAACCACAGCCACGCCCAAATGGCTGCGTCGCTCCCTATGATTCACAAAGACCCTTTTGACCGGATGCTGGTGGCGCAAGCCCTTGTTGAAGGCTTGCCTTTGGTGACCCATAATGATTTTCTGGAACGCTATTCGGTCTTGACCATCTGGTAGGAGTTTGGATATGACTATCCCTGATTTTCAGAGCATCATGCTGCCCCTCCTACAATTCGCGGGCGATGGCAAAGAACGCTCGATTCACGAAGCGCATGATTACCTGGCTGAATACTTCAATCTGACGCCCGAAGAAGTCAATGAATTGCTCCCCAGTGGTCTACAGAAACGTTTCTATAATCGGGTTGGATGGGCGCGTGCCTACCTGATCAAGTCTGGATTGATGGAGGCGACGCGCCGTGGCTATTTCCAGATAACGGAACGAGGTCAACAAGTATTGGCTGAGACTCCTGACCGGATCGACATGAAGTATCTGGAAAGATTTCCTGAGTACCAGCAGTTCAAAACAGCAAGACGAAGTGCGACCAAAGAAGGCGAATCAGAGGAACGCAAGACATCTACGGATAAAAAAGACACTCCACAGGAGGCGTTGGAAGCAGCTTACCAGGAAATGAGGGAAACGTTGGCGCAAGAATTGCTGCAAAAAGTGATGGAAAGTCCTCCATCCTTTTTTGAGCGATTGGTTGTGGAGTTGCTTGTGGCCATGGGTTACGGCGGTTCATTAAGTGACGCTGCCCGGGCGGTGGGTCAGTCTGGCGATGAGGGCATTGACGGCATCATCGACGAAGATCGATTGGGCCTGGATACGATTTACATTCAGGCCAAAAAGTGGCAAGGAACTGTCTCACGCCCGGAAATTCAAAAATTTGTTGGGGCATTGCAGGGCAAGCGAGCGCGGAAGGGCATTTTCATCACAACTTCCAACTTCTCGAAAGGTGCGCGGGACTATGTTTCAAGGATCGACACGAAAGTCGTCCTCATCGATGGTCGCCGTTTAGCTGAATACATGATCGATTACAATGTCGGCGTTTCCACAGTGAATACATACGAAATCAAACGCGTTGACATTGATTATTTTGAAAACGAATAATAGGAGCCTGCTATGAAAGTTGGCATCGTGGGCGTGGGGGCCATGGGCGGGACCCACGCCAAAGCCTGGACCCACACACCCGCCCAGATCGTCGGCTTCGTGGCCGACAAATTCGAACACGCTCAGGCCATGGCCGAAAAATACGACGCCAAAGCCTATCCCGACCTGGCCGCCATGCTCCCCCACATCGCCGTGGTGGACATCTGCACCC
>WFTO01000062.1 GCA_015485435.1 Anaerolineae bacterium
GGTTTTGCCCGCAACTATTTGATCCCCAGGGGACTGGCCATGCCTGCCACGCCCGGACTACGTAAACAGGCTGCGCAAATCAAACAAGCTGCGGAGCGGCGCAGGTTGCGCGAATTGAAAACCGCGCAGGATTTGGCCGATCGCATCAGCACAATCACCTTGACCTTCAAGGCAAAAGCGGGCGAAAGTGGGCGTCTTTATGGGTCGATCACCTCGGCTGCGATTGCCGACGCCCTGGCCGAAGAACTCGGCGCCGATGTGGATCGTCGTCGCATCCGCCTGGATCATCCCTTGCGAGAGCTCGGTGAACATGAAATCACCATTCACCTGGCCCAAAGCGTCAACGCCGTCTTTAAAGTCGTCGTTGAGCCGGAAGGAGAATTGGAAAAAGATCAACTCTCTGAGCAAGAGCTGGAAGAAGCGGCCATGGAACAGGGCGTCGTGGTGGAAGAAGCGAGCGACGATGAGGTTGAGGCCAGCTAAAACCAGCCATTCCTTTGTGTTACGACCGTTATTCAGGCCTGACCATTCCCCGGTCAGGCCTTTTTTCTGCAATACAGACCAACGACTGGCCGAAAGGCGCATCCCACCACCGACGCAACATGCGTTCCGACCAGATAAAAAGGGGAGTGAGGGCGTTAAACAATCGTAGCTGACCTTTGGGGAGCAGATTCCGCTTTAACACGCGACTATTGAAAAACCAGCCAGGGATGCCAGCGATGTTCATATATGTCAGCCGGATAGGATGAAAGCCAGCCATGCCCACGCGGCGCGCAAGCTGGGACCGTTCATAGCGGCGAAAATGCCCCAACGCTTCATCCAGCATGCCGAACATGTATTGGCCTGCGGGCACGAGCAGGAGCAACCGTCCCCCCGGACGCAACACCTCCCACATATGCCGCAAAGCGGTTACATCATCTTCAATATGCTCCAACACATTCACACAGAGGACGGTGTCAATGCGAAAGGAGCGCAGTCGGGGTGGCAGGGTGGGGTCCGAGATGTCACCTTCCATAACCACAACATTTGAACGGTTCTCAAACCGTTCGCTCGTATACTGCACACTTGAAGGTAACCGATCGATGGCGACTATCAGCTCTTGCTCTAAAAAAAAGGCGGTCATATTGCCAATACCGCACCCCACCTCCAAGATACGTTGCCCGGCATAAGGAGCCAGCTCATCATAAATCCAACGATTGTATTGCTCCACCGACGCCATACGCCGTAATGTCTCATACCCTATCACATCCTCATGCATTACATCCACTTGGTCTGGTGAAGGGGGAAAATCGGGCATGGCGTCAATACTTGAAATAGAATAGAATGGTTACCTTCATGACCCGCCACTCTCTCGCCTCTGTCATCGCCAACTCGATATCCCGACAGACGCATATGACGATCATGAAATTGGAGCGCAACTGACTGAAAAAGCGACGATTATCCGTATGTCCATCAAAGTGGCTATTTCATGAGTTGCAGGACAGCGCTCTCAGACATTCAAGGCCTGCGAGACCTCGAATGTCTATGGTTGACGCAGCGTTGACGGGATAATGGATAATCACCGCACCAAAGGAGGATTCTCCTACGGAGACTGTAGCAATTTAGACGATGGCATGCCGGATGCTGGCCGAGTTGATTCGGACAGCCGAATGGGCATGAATTTCTCGACGAAACTGATGCAGTATCCATCCTGCGTCAACAAAGAGGGTTGGCGCATTGTAGCAGGTATGAATGCCGACCGCAAAGACGCCATTCCCCAAACGAGCGTTCCCGGTCTTCCACGCCCAGGCGCAAAAGCACTTCGCCCCGAACATACCCAACGCAATTCCACAAATCGTAGCGTCAGATTGGTTGGATTGGTTTCCTCGCCCAGCAATTCAGGAGAGGATGTCCCGACGTATTTGTTCGAATTCCGCCTTCGATATCTCGCCTCGAGCATATCGTTGTTTCAAAATTTCAAAAGCTTCATCCTGCCAATCCCAGGCTTGGAAGTGATCGCGCGATAAGGGGGAAGAATGGAAAATGCGGGGACTCAGGTGCATAACCCCCCAGATAATCAGGCCTATGATCAAAAATCCAAAAAAGAACACGCTTCCTCCCTCCGGTAAATCAGGATAGATGTGTTCGAGATGATCATTTTTCTTATTGGCTCGAACGCATTGATTATGCCCGTCCTTTATGACAGGTTCTTGAAGGCAATATGACAATTTTGTGAAATTTTTCAAGCGCGAATGCAAAAATATGATTGACACCACCTGAGATGCGAGCGAGGCCTCGCATTATCACAGTTCCAGGCCATCTCACCATCCACATCGCCCATCTACTATCAAATCTTCATACAATCGTTATCTTCTCGTCAAACATCTGTCACACGATCTTGCGAAACTATAGTCACCCTAAATCCCACACATCTCCAGACAGTCGCCAGGAAATTCAGCATCACTCCACTCCCAAACACTGGCTCTGCTGGCCAAACAAGGAGGAAACGATCATGATGATGTTCGGCCTTGGAGGATTTGGTTTGATTACCATGCTGATTTTCTGGCTTTTCACGATTTTCGTGGCGGTAGCCTTTATCAGCTGGCTTTTTCCAAGAGCTGTGGCAACCATGCCAACTCCACCATCTCAAATTTCACAAGCCCCCATAGAGGACGCAAGCCAGTCTATCGCAAGCCAGGAAACAGCATTGGCCATTATCAAAAAACGATATGCTGCGGGTGAATTATCTCCAGATGAGTTTCATCGCATGAAGGAGGATATTCTTGTTGATTGAATCATTACCTCATCTGCCTCGTTGGATGCTTGGCCTGAGCATCGTGATCCTTGCGCTTTTCGTATTCAGTGGCTGTTCGTCCGCGTCTCTCACCCCAGCTCAAGAGGTCAACACCCAAATCACCGAAGAATCAGCGCCTTTGCCTGAATTGGATCCAGAATTAGTAATTCTGGGAGAAACAATTTATTTGCAACAATGTGCATCCTGCCATGGCAAGCAAGGGGAAGGCCAACCCAATTGGAAGGTCAAAGGTCCAGATGGCGCCTATCCTGCCCCGCCGCACACAGCCGAAGGACATACCTGGCATCACGGCGACGGCACCTTGTTCAAATATATCCAGCGGGGAGGCGCGGGCATGAATATTCCCAACTTTACGAGCAACATGCCCGCTTTTGGAGAAACTCTTACAGATGAAGAAATCATCGCCGTGATCACCTATCTCAAAAGTTTATGGCCAGAAAAACAACGCCGAGCCCAGTTCGAAGCATCGCAGCTTGATCCATTTCCCCGTTAAATCGCACGCTCTCACCAGCCCACCCATGAGCTTCATTCCAACCATCCTATGACTGTGAATCCGGAACAAACAACTTTCACCCGAAAACGTTATAACACACTGGCCGCTCTCTATGACGCCATGGAATTTGGAATGGAGCGAAGACAATTCCAGCGCTGGCGTCAACACCTCTGGCAAGACGTCCAGGGGCCACGGGTGTTGGAGATCGGCGTTGGCACCGGAAAAAACATTCCCTTTTATCCTCCCCGCGTTTTCGTAACCGGGATCGACCTGGCGGAAAAGATGCTGGCCAAAGCCTTGCTTCGCATGCAAGCGATCGATGCCCAAAACAATGCTTTACTTCTTATGGACGCCCAAACCATGGCCTTTTCCGATGCCACATTCGATGAGGTCGTTTCCACCTTCGTGTTCTGTTCGGTGCCCGATCCCGTTCTTGGGCTCAAAGAAGCGTTGCGTGTCGTCAAGCCTGGCGGCCGCCTTTTGATGCTTGAACACATGCTCGCCGAGCCTCCCACACTGGCGCGAGCCATGACCTATGTCGATCCCGCCATCCATTGGATGATGGGCGTCCATATTGCCCGCCCCACAGTTGCGCATGTAACGGCTGCGGGCTGGCTTATCGACCAAGTAACGCCCCTCTCTTACGGAGCCATCTTTCGCAGAATCATCGCCCACAAACCCAATTAACCCATCCTCCCCATCTTCCCACTACATTCAAGACACCACGACGTTGGTTCGGGTGTCTTTTTTACGTTTTTCTTCATCATTTTGTCAAACATCCTTCAAGAAACGGTTACATCCCGGCATTACACTGCCCATATGTCACACTTTCCCACACAGCTCAAACCCACACACTCTTAAGGAGACACGTTCATGAGAATCAAAACGAACCGATTTTTACTCATTCCCCTCGGCTTACTGACCATCCTCGTCCTTGCAGCCTGTGCACCCGCAGAGACCGCAGCGCCGGCCACCACCCCCAACCAAAACGACGCCACACTGCCAACTCAGGAAGTTCAAACCATGGAAGAAACTTCCATGATGGATGACAACGAGGAAACCCAGAACACCATGATGAACAGCGAGGAATTCCAAACGCTGGCGAACCATATGAACGCCACCCTCGCCCCCATGCAAACACTGGCCAC
>WFTO01000063.1 GCA_015485435.1 Anaerolineae bacterium
GTTTTCCCACTGGGAGGGAGCAAAACCGTTTAACCGTAAGTTTGCTTCTGCCAGGGCCAAAGCATCACGACTGGCATCGAGATTGGTCACATGGGTTGCTCCCCCCGCCAGCGCATATACCGCAAATGCACCCGTGTAGCTAAACGCATTAAGCACTTCCTTGCCGCGACAGTATGGTGCCAGGAAGGCGCGATTGGCGGCCTGGTCGAGATAGAAGCCGGTTTTTTGTCCCAGCCGAAGATCGACGAAAAAACGATGTCCCTGCTCTATGATCACCACCGGCTCGCTGGGAGGCTTTCCATACAATGCCGCATCAACTGGCGGCAGGCCTTCCTTTCGCCGCATTGGATCATCGCGTTCAATGATACTGATCGGCGACCACAATTCAACCAGCTGTTCAACCACCCTTGCTTTTCGTGCCTCGGCCCCCGCGGTCAGGGATTGTAAGACCAGATGGTCGCTGTAGGCATCCACAATTAATCCTGGGATGCCATCACTTTCGGCAAAAATCAGTCGTTTAGCCTCGGACTCCAAGCGAAGGTACTGGCGGCGATGGATCGCGGCCTGCAGGCGTTCCTGCCAGAAAGCCGCGTCAATATTCTTTTGTGAATCCCAACAGAATGCTCTGGCCCGGATCTGAGATTTGGGATTGTATTCAGCCCAGGCAAGCCAATGGCCATCATGGCTGCGTATCTCCACGATCTCCCCGGGATTGGGGTTGCCATGGATCTCCGCGATGGCGCCACTAAAGATCCATGGATGCCGCTGGCGTACAGGTTTGGATTTGTTGGGTTTGAGACGTATGACAGGCATGAGATTATGAGGGTGATAGAAAGAAGGGGCCGCCATCTTCCTCCCAGCCCCACTGATTGATGCGGATGGTGCGAGCGTTTTCGCCTTCCCCCAGGGTGATGACGCGATGCTGTCGGTCGTACACAAAAGGCACCCATTGATCTTGTATCTTGACCAGCCCGCGGACTTCGATCTGATTTTTTGTTGTGTAGCGCAATTTATAAGGCTGAGGAAACTGATCTCGCGCCCACATGACAAGAGGTTTCAGTGACATGATTGATCTCACGGTCCGGATTTCGCTATGGAAAAGGGCTTGATGTGATGAATGATAATCGGATAGTAAGGACGCGTATGGATATGGATTGGCGAGGGGTCAATCCATGCTGAAGGTGATGTTCTCTGATACGGGTTTGTTCAATTCTCCGAGCGCGGCCATGGATAAGGCTACCATGACGATGGCGGCGGTCTCTGTGCGTAATACGCGAGGTCCCAGTGTTACGGGAATCGCCTTGTTCGTCCGCGCCAGGGCAACCTCTTCGGAAGAAAATCCTCCCTCTGGACCGACGAACAACGATACCGGCCAGGATGCCTGCGCCAACGCCTCTAGCGCTGGGCGTTCCGCCAGAACTGAGGGTAAAAGTTTTAGGCCGGGCGCTTCTGCTAACGCTTGTTCGAATGTGATGGGTGGGCGTAGTGGCGGCAATTTCCCGCGTCCGCTCTGTTCTGCTGCCTCTCGAATGATCCTCCGCCAACGCTCCCATCGTCCAGCGCCCGGAGAACGGCGTAATGTGCGCTGGGTAAGAATGGGCTGAAAAAGTGTCACGCCCAGCTCTACTCCCTTTTGCAATACCCATTCGAAACGTTCGCCCTTGCTCAACGCAGGATACAGAATTAACTCACCTGCGGGTTCGCCCGTAGCCGCTTGTTGAGAGAGAATGTTCCCATCGACTCGCTGTTTGCTCACCATCTTCAATTCAACCAGAAAAGCATGGCCCAGTCCATCAAGAGCCACAACCCGATCGCCCGGACGCAGGCGCAGCACTTGCGTGATTTGACGGGCCAGATCGGCGGGGAAATGAACTCGCTCGCCTCGAAATGTGTCGGGTGGGAGGAAAAAACGGTGCATGAGAGTCCAGCCGTTACACTTTTTGTGCTGCGAACGCCACCCAATCGCCCTCCGAAATTTCCTCGATAACGCCCATGCCGGTCGCTCGTAACGCAAGCTCGACAACCTCGCGTCGGGATTGAATGATGCCCGAAAGGATCAGCACGCCGGAATCCTCCACGCGCGCAGCCAACGTTTCGTGCAAAAGCAAATCCGCGATCACATCCGCCAAGATATTAACGAGTACCAATGGATACCGCCCTGAATCGATCACGGATTCCACCAACAGGGTCATTTGATTGCGCACTTCATTGAGCCGGGCGTTTTCTTCGGCTGTGCGTACAGCTTCGGGGTCGATATCGGTGGCGATGACGCGGGCTGCGCCCAGTTTCACCGCGGCGATGGCCAGTATTCCCGATCCGGTGCCAACGTCCAGAACAATCGAGCGGGGGCGTATGTATTTTTCAAGCAGACGCAACGCCAATTGGGTGGAAGGATGCGTTCCCGTACCAAACGCCATACCTGGATCAAGCTTAATCAGCACATCATTACTGCCAACAGATGGCTCCTCCCACGAGGGACTGACTACGATTCGTTCACCGATGCGCAATGGTCGATAATGACGTTTCCACGCCTCCGCCCAGTCTTCTGTAGCCAAATGTTGGACGCGAGGCTCTCCATAAAAATCCGCGAATGGCTGTCTGGGCAACGCCGCTAGAATCTCCTGCAACAAGGCCTCATTTTCGGGGGCGTCAGCCAGATAGCCGCGCAAAAGGGTCTGCGCCTGCTCAGGTTCTCCATAAGGTCCAAATCCGCTAAGCTCCACGACCACGCCGCCACGGAAGAATGGGGTCAACCAGGCGACCGCAGTCTGCACCATCTCTGATTCTGGATCGGTGCTGGCAATTGGCAAGGTGAACTCAAGTAAATCGGTCACAATCCCAAAGCCTCTTTCATTCGTTCAAAGAAACCGCCATGCTCATTTCTGGCTTCGACAGGCATGGGCTGCAGCGTTTCGGCCAGGCGGTAGAATAATTCGCGTTGTTCTTCGGTCAACTCCGATTGTTTGGGAATGTGGACATCCACAGTGATCAGCATATCGCCGCGACCATTTCCTCGCAGATGGGGCACGCCCAATCCACGCAAGCGCAGCACTTTTCCTGGTTGCGTGCCCGGAGGAAGTTTCACCAATTTAGGACCATCCAGCGTTGGTATCTCAACCTCTGCGCCCAGGACGGCCTGGGCGATGTTGATAGGCAATTCCAGCAGAATATCGTCATCCACCCGTTTGAATAGTTTATGGGGTTTGACGGCGATAAACACATAAAGATTGCCTGGTTGTCCCCCACGCTTTCCGGGCTCGCCCTCCCCGGGTAGCCGAATGCGTGTGCCATCTTGCACCCCTGCCGGTATTTTCACGCGTAATCGTCGAGTGACTTCCACCAAACCCGAGCCATGACATTCCCGACAAGGGGTGGTCACGATTTCGCCTGCGCCTTTGCAACGCGGGCATGTGCTCACATTGACAAAGGTGCCAAAGATTGTTTGTTGGCGCTGACGAATCTGTCCCATGCCATTGCAGGTTGGACAACGCATCGGTTGTGTCCCCGGTTCGGCACCCGTGCCATGACACCTGGGGCAGCTCTCGTGTCGGGTCACCTCGATTTCTTTTTCAGCGCCCATGACCGCTTCTTCAAATTCAATGGTCAGATCGACCCGGATATCCGCGCCCCGTACAGGGCCCTGTCGTCGACCACTGCGCCCAAAACCGAATCCGGTGCCGAATATCTCTTCGAAGATATCGCCAATGTCGGTAAAGCCGCCCGTTGGTCCGGGACCATAACCGCCTCCTGCGGCGCCAGAAACGCCCGCATGCCCATATCGATCGTAACGCGCGCGTTTCTGGGGGTCGCCGAGCACTTCATAGGCCTCATTGATTTCCTTGATGCGAGAGTCTGCATCGGGACCTTTGTAAATGTCAGGATGATATTGTTTGACCAGCCTGCGGTAGGCGCGTTTGATCTCTTCGGCTGACGCCGAACGTGAAACGCCTAGTATCTCGTAATAATCGCGGTTTGTCATTGTGGTTTGATCGTCGCTAATTTCAAGATGCTTACTTCTTCGTCAGATGGCGATGTCTGACCTTGGCAACAAGACATTGCCGGTCATCCATTCATGCCTGTGGCAAGGATGGTCAACCATCACGTTTCAATGAGACGCAAAAAGACGCGCGATGGTTTCAGGTTTCCTCCGACTCCTCTACATCCTCTGCATCACCCCAGCTGATAATCCACACGCTCAGGCCGGCGAGCACAATGGTGGCTACACCTAGGGCGAACCACTGGGTCAGGGTGAAGCCAACATGCCGGGCAGAGAGGTAAAGAATAATCAACATACCCACCGCCAGGAGGAAAAAGGATGCGAGATTGGGGTGTTCATTCCAAAATTGCTTGAACATGACGATTCCTCCAGGTGTGGTTCACTCAAAGTGTCAACGCCAACGACGCTGGATGCCAAATTGGTCGAGTGGATGCAAGGTTGTCTTTCAACCACATCCTACGAATCTTCGTTGTGTTCACTTTCCTCGCGCTGGGCCATCAGGGATTGCCATGCGGCTTCAACCTGAGCTTGGAGTTGTTCCAAATCGCCATCATTATGGAGGACGACATCCGCCTCTCGCACTTTATGGGCCTGTGGGCTTTGCGCAGCCATGCGTTTGAGCGCTTCTTCTTGCGTGAGACCTTTTTGGTAGACCAAACGGTTCAGCTGACGCTCTCGCGAAGCTGTTACCACCCAGATTGTGTCGCAGAGATGGCGCAGGCGGCTTTCGAGTAGTTTGATGGCCTCGATGGCGACCACGGGTTCCGTGGCTTCCTCGATAATGTCGGAAATACGTTGTTCCACAGCGGGATGTATGATGCGTTCCAATCGTCGAAGTTGATCATGATCGGTGAAGACGATATCAGCGAGTTTGGAACGATCAATGGAGCCATCTTTGGTTAAGACGCCTTTGCCGAAAGCTTTCACCACTGCATCGTATGCGCTACCGCCGGGTGACATTACCTCGTGCGCAATTTTGTCGGCATCGATCACGCGTGCGCCCAGTTGCTGCAAGATTTTTAACGCTACGCTCTTACCAACGCCAATGTTGCCGGTCAGACCGATGACAATGGGGCGTGATGATGTACTCATGATGGTCCTCCTGACGGAGATGGGGAAAGGGATTGTGAACAAGGAAGCTGATAATGAGTTTGAGGGTGGAAGCTTACCGTTGCGCGCTCAAGCTTCGTTGCATTGCATAGTCTAATCATACCAAATTCGCCCATGTTTCGATAAGTTCTTCGAGCTCGCGTTCAAGGGATTGGTAACGTTCACCCAGTTTTTGCACTTCATCCACGCGCTGCGCTTTGCTCGCACGTTCCAAGGCTTGCGTTATTTCCTTCAATTCCTGTTCTTTGGCATGAATACGTGCTTCCAATGCTTCCGCCTCTTGTTTGCGCTTTTCCGCTTCTTTTCGCTTACGTCGCGCTTCTTTCGAGCGCTCGCGTTGACGCTGATTCTTAGCTTTCTGATCTTGCTCAGCGGCTTTTGCAGAGAAGGTGTCTTTTTCTTTTTCTGCCAGATAGGCCGAGTAATTGCCCTTATATGCAAACATGTGTTTTGCAACGGGGTCAATCACCCAGACCTGCGTGGCGATAGCGTCGATCAAATAACGGTCGTGGGACACCAGCAATACAGATCCATTGAAGTCACGCAGCATGGCCTCTAACACTTCCTGCGATTCAATATCAAGATGGTTGGTGGGCTCATCCAATACCAGGAAGTTGACTTCTTGACGGCTAAGACGGGCCAACGCAAGCCGACTTCGTTGTCCGCCGCTTAGTGTGGCGATGGTTTTAAAAACATCGTCACCAGTGAAGAGAAACCGAGCGAGATAAGCTCTGGCTTCGCCAACCGTCAATCTGGGGTCTGCCTCCAACAATGCGTCCAGCACAGTCATGTTCGGTTGCAGCTCGTCTTGGGCCTGAGCCAGATACCCAATACGAACGCTGGCGCCGATGCGCAGTCGTCCTTCCAGCGGAGCGACGTCACCCAGCAATGTGCGAATGAACGTGGTTTTGCCTGAGCCGTTGGGGCCGACCAGGCCGACGCGTTATCCCCGTTTGAATAACACGTCGTCGGCGCGAAATAGCAGGGTGTCCTCAGGGGTGATTGCTGTAGGCGCTTCGTAAACATAGCCGCCTGAACGCTCGCGTCGAATAGGGGGAAGGGGATGGGCGCGATATCCCACTGCCAAGTCTTTGGTGGCCAACACCAGTTCACCACTTCGGATGCGGCTCATCATTTGTAGGCGCATCGTTTGCCGCTGTCGTGGGGCTACGAGGCGCTGACGCTGTAATAAGCGCTCTAAACGTTTGCGTCGTCCACGGGCCTGGCGGCTTTTCTGTCCGGCAATGTTGCGTCGGATAAAGTCGGTTTCCTTGGCAATCAATGCCTGTTGCGCTTCGTATTCTTTCTGTAGATGTTCTAAGGTCGCCTGTCGTTGAATCAGGTATTGACTATAATTGCCACGATATGTGGTTAATGCGCCCCACATCATCTCCCAAATTCGATTCATGACCTTGTCAAGAAAATAGCGGTCGTGAGAGACTACTACCATCGCGCCTTTCCATTTCATCAAGGTGTTCTCAAGCCATTCTATCGCAGCCAGATCAAGGTGATTGGTCGGTTCATCTAGCAACAACAAGGTTGGTTGGCGTAAAAGTATTTTCGCCAGGCGTGCGCGCGTGCGTTGACCGCCACTTAATTGGGCTAATGGTTGGTGAAAAAGTTCGGGGTTGAACCCTAATCCGGTCAGGGTCTGACGAATGCGAACCGGGTAATCATAGCCTCCTTTTAATTCAAATTCATGTTGGCGACGGGCGTAGGCATCCAACGCGGCCTGTGCTATCCTCGCATCTGGATGCGCCATTTTCGTTTCCAGTTCAGCCAGCTTGCGCTCCTCGGCTATCAGATCTTTGAATGCTTCAAGCATATCTTCCCACAGGGTTTTATCCCCGGGGGGCGGCGGCTCCTGGGCCAGGTATCCGATTGTTAAGCCCCGGCGTCGGTGGACCTCACCCGCAGTTGGCTCTAATTCTCCTGCCAGAATGCGTAACAAGGTGGTTTTACCCTCGCCATTGGGGCCAACCAGACCGATGCGATCCCCCCAGGAGATGACACACTCCACATCCTGGAAAACATCATGAGGGCCGAAAGACATGGCGAGATGGTGTGCAGTCAACAAACTCATAGCATCCCATTATACAACCTTCCGTGAAAGGAGGGGAGTTTGTGTTTTCGATAAAAGTGGGGTATAGTTGTTAAATAGATTCAGGTTGTCGTAATGAATCCTTTGGACAAATCATCGTTACAGCTGGAGAGCGTCGAACGTCATGCGTCCAACAACTACGTTGCATAGACGCAACTCCTGACGTTTGACGCTTTCCGTTTGACGTATTGTCATAGGGCAGGCGCGATAGCCAGATGTTCAAAAATCAAATGTCTTTCAAAAAAGGATTACCCCATGAGTGAAGAAAAGAAAATCGTCCAAAAAGATGACGTTGTTTCCATCGAATATACATTAACCGACGATCAAGGCAATGTCATTGACTCCTCTGAGGGCATGGAACCATTGGAATATCTCCATGGCCACAACAATCTCATTCCAGGACTGGAAAAAGAGCTCGCTGGTATGAGTGTTGGCGAAGAAAAGCATGTGACTGTTCCCCCGGAGGAAGCGTATGGTCCTCGGCATGAGGATGCGACCCAGATTATCCCCAAAGAGGCTTTTCCTCCTGATATGGAGGTTGAGCCGGGTATGGGTTTGCAGATGCGCGATACTACGACCGGCCAGGTGTACGAAGTCTATGTGACCGAAATTTTGCCGGAAGGCGTGGTGGTCGATTTCAACCATCCCCTTGCCGGTGAAACCCTGCATTTTGATGTGAAGGTGGTCGATATTCGGCCAGCAACGCCCGATGAGATCGCGCACGGACATGTGCATGGTGAAGGCCACCACCATTAAGTTGCCTTTTGAAACCATGAAAAGCCCCGGATATGACGCCGGGGCTTTTTGTTTAGGGTGTGCCCAAAAGTATTGGGTGGGCGTAGGCCTGCCTTCGGCGCGAAGCGTCCCATAATGCGACCTGTGTCGGCCCTTCCGGTTCGTCCCCAACTCAAAATGGACACATCTTTATTACAGCAGTTCGTCAATTAATGTTGCAGTTGACGTTTGTCTTTTGTCTCTTGTCAAGCATTGTGTTGTCGTTTGATCTCAAAGTGGTCGAAGTCGTTGGCTACCACAGTATTCGCAAAGATCGCGCGGGCTTCTGCCAACACATCCTGATCGGCGTAGCGGCGGGAGATGTGCGTGAGGATCAATTGTCTGACTTGGGCAGTGTGCGCCAGACGCGCGGCTTGGGCTGCGGTTAGATGTCCATATTGGCGCGCCAATTCTTTATCTTGTTCGAGATAAGTTGCTTCAACCACCAGGACATCGGCTCCCCGCACGAAGTTGGCTATGCCGCGTGTGCGCGCCAGATCGCCAATGAAGGCTAGCCGAGCGCCAGAGCGAGGTGGGCCCAGCACATCATCGGGATGAATCACGCGGCCATCGTCAAGCGTAATCGATTGGCCATTCACCAGTTTCCGACGCTCTGGGCCTGCGGGCACACCCAGGGCTTCGGCTTTTTCTACGAGAAAGGGGCGTTTCGGCGTTTCGATAAAATGATAGCCGTAACAATCGGGGCCACGATGGGTTACTGGAAAGGCTTCGATGCGGAGATGGTCGGTAGCGAACACGACTCCGGGGCGGATTTCATGGAATATGAGGCTGTCGGGGATGGGGTGAGGGGAGAATACGACCTCCATTAGGCGTTGTATCCGATCGAGCGCATACGCTCCGCCGTAAATTTCCAATGCGTCCATGACCTCCCATCGAGTCATGGTGGAGACCAATCCCGCCAAGCCGAGGATGTGATCCAAATGGGCATGGGTAATCAGAATTTTGTTGAGCCGTTTGAAGCCCAGTCCGGACCGCAGCAGTTGCCTTTGCGTGCCCTCACCGCAATCGACCATGAATCGTTGATCGCGATGCTGAATCACGGCGCTGGAAAGCCCGCGCTGAATTGATGGCGCTGAGGCGGAGGTGCCTAGAAAGGTGAGTTCAATCATACAACTCGCATGTGGAAGATGATGTGGTTGAGAGCAGGCAATCGGTTGGTTGGATCATGGCTGCAAAGAGCGGGGCGACGGTTGTGATGGTATATAGCGTCCCCAACCGCGAGGCCCAACCAATTCGCCATCGCGAACGATGATTTTTCCGCGTACAAGGGTGTCTCGTACGCCGCCGATGACGTTCATGCCACGATAGGGGGTGAACCCGCCGATGGTAGCCTGTTCGCCATCGGTCAAGGGCCGCGTCCCATGGGGATCATAGATAACGATATCTGCGTCCAGACCGGGGCGCAATGCGCCTTTGCGATGATGTAATCGAAAGATGCGGGCCGGATTGCCGCTCATCAGCCGCACCAGATCGGGCCAATCGATATGGCCTTCCATGATGCCATAAGTGACCATTAATGGCAGTGCGGTTTGCAACCCAGGGAGGCCGCCTGGTGTTTGGGTGAAGGGCAACTGTGGTGGCGTGGTCTCGGGATCGAGACGTTGCAAGTCCTGAATTAGACGCATGGCCAAATCAGGAAGATCGGGGATTCGTGCGAGGGCGGTTTCTTCGGCTCGTTGAACCTGATCCAATGGCATGGCCAGGTAATGGGCCACTTCTTCCTGGGAGCGAGGACGACCGTCGAACAGCCCAAAGCGCGCGGTAATGATCTCTTTCACTTGGGGATCGAGTGCGTCAAGTTGCCGGACCCATTCCTCCTTACGCAGGGGACGTAATCCCAATTTTTGGGCCTGGGTATAATCGCAGTGGTCTGTTCCCAAGGCGTGGATCTGGCCTGAGGCCAATAGTTGCCAGAGAAAGGATGGCTGGAATGGGTCGCGAAGGGGGGGTTGCATGATGTACCGCCAGGCATCCTGGCCATCGTATTTGCGTTCGTCAAGCAGCAGGTATTGAGGGCAGGTCTCGGACCAAACCCGTTGACCATTCTGACGCGCTTCGGCAATAAGCTCCACCGTGCGCCCCATCGAATTGTGTACGATGTACAATTCGGCGCGAGCTTTATCTGCCAGGAAAAGAACGCGATGTGCAGCCTCGATTTCAGCGTATCCTGGACGGGCGCGACCATGGTTGCGGAGTTCTGTGGCGTTTTGGGCCACAAGACGCTGGGTGGCTTCGCCAACCATCGCGTCATTTTCGGCATGCACCATGACCACCAACCCGGCTTTGGCGGCAGCTGTCATGGAACGCAGCAGTTCGGCGTCATTTTGATAATAGTTGGGACGATAGGTGGTGTAGATTTTTATTGCACTGATTCCCGCCGCCCGCAGGTCCTCCATCCAGGCGTCCAGCTCGGCATCATCATCTGGAAGCACGGTCAACATACAGTGGAGGGCATAATCAATATAGGGTGGATGGGGTGTCTGGGGCGAAGCTGTTTCTAAAATTTGCAGATCGGTGGTGGCTATGCCTAGCACTTCGCGATGCCTGGCAGCGACGCCCTCGCGAGCGCATTGATGGGGGAATTGGGTGGCAAAGTCGATGACTGTGGTTACACCGCCCAGGGCTGCCGTGGCGGTGCCAATCTCCCAATCATCCGCTGTGCGAAAGACGCCGGTGTCCAATTGGATATGCACATGGGGATCGATGACCCCGGGAAGCACGTAACATCCCTTAGCATCGATGATTTCGGTGGCGAGAGAGGTCGGAAGGTGTTGTCCGATGGCCGTAATGGTTTGGTCTTCGATGAATATATCCGCTGAAAACGTTTCGGTTTCAGTAACGAGGATGCCATTGCGAATGAGTATGGACATAAGCGGTTCCCATGAAAAGGTGAAGATAGTATGCGCGTGAAAGGATTTCCTGCGCTCGTTTTGTCCTTGGTGGATCTGCTCTCTGCGAAAGATGAAAGTGCAATGATTATATCTCGCGCTCCACATGCACACAAACACCGATATCCATTGAGGCGTCATTCGTATCCCAGAAGGCATCATGAGCAACCATTCTTCCGGCCAGCCGCTGGTATTCCCATTGTTCGGAGCGCTCAAGCAGTGATTTCAAGCGTGGCGTCTTGGCTCCAAACAAAAAGATGCGTTATCGCTATCCGGTCTTGTTGTGAATGGCAACGCGGATGACATGGAGGGGTAATTTCTAAGGGTGTCTTCGTCCCCTTCAACCTGACAGGTTCTTTAGGCTATGTTTCGCTTTCTGATAACCGTGGAAATGCCGGGAAATGGGCTTTGTTTTCGCAGAGTTTGGCGGGAACCTGTCAGGTTGCGGGAAGAAAACACCCAATTCAGGCATGGATACAGTGACAAAAATTCGTGCAACCCATCATACTTGCGTTGTTTCAGCGCCAATCAGGCATGCATCATCAAGTGGTGTTCAATTGTTCTGGGAAGAAGAGTTCAGGGCCTATGTTTTTCCAGCACAACAAAATGAGAAATGCCAAAAACGCGTAGTGGCGTTTTTTCTAACCAGCGAGTCACGCCGCGTATGGTGCGACCTATGGTGCGGTGACGGGCGATGATATTGTCATAACCTGGATAAATCTGGGTCCAAAACACCACCTGTACAGGCAAAGGATCGAACAAGTGACGCAGATCGCGGGCTCGATAGGCCCTGACGTGAGGAGCAAGGCGGTTGCGCCAACGATCGGGCAGATAATTGATCAGAGGTGTATTGCCAAAGTGATAGACACCCTTCCAATAATGACCATGGGTTTCGAAGAAATAAAGTCGATTTGGCGCAAAAATCACCGCCCGTCCCCCTGGCTTCAGCACTCTGACGATCTCCGCTACGGCTTGTGTATCATTTTCGACGTGTTCCAAAACCTCATGAGAGAGAACCGTGTCGAAAGTGTTGTCGGGGAATGGCAGATGCTCGCCTGCGGCGACCAATGGTTGTTTGGTGTATTGGCGGGCTGCCGCCATGCTGGGAAAATCAATATCGATGGAGACGACTCTGGCCCCGGCTGCTTCGAGATGCCGGCTGTACATGCCGATCCCGGCGCCATCCACCAACACATGGGCTCCGTTCACTTTCGCCCAGGTCTGAATCATGGCGAAACGGCGCTGTTGACCTTCGCGCCAGACATAGGAAGGATGGCCTAGCAATGCCGCCTTTTTTAGATCGCGTCGAATGTCATTCATGGCTCGGATAATGAAAATGCCATTTCTGCTTATGGCCAAAACCTAAACGATTGTCGATTAAACGCACCCATGTTGGCATGATGACGTAAAAACGAACGCCTCTTAACAGCTGAACCAGCGACTCTGTACGAGCAATAAAAGAAAACCGGGCAAGATAGATGCGTCGCGCATTCTCATCGGCCGGTCCGGCGATCCCATGCAACTGTAACCCTATGATTCGTCGCCAATCCTGTCCATCGGCCTGAATGGTGACAGCGACCGGCGCGCTACTGCCGATGTGTTGCGCATGTTGGGTGTCGGGCGCAGAAAGAAAGATGAGCCGTAAGTCTTCAGTATATGCGTAAAATAACGCCGCAGCGTGAGGCGTTCCGTCGGGCCCTACCGTGGCAAGTGTCAGGGTTTGATGTTCTTGAAGAAAGTCAAGAAGTGCTTGATAATCAGCCACAGCTATCACAAAAGAATAAGTCGATAAAGATACAAAGGGTGGAGCGGATTATGATTCGTCTTGCGTCTTCCCCAGACCGTGCCATTGGGTGTAAGCGTCATTCTGGATGCCGATACGAGCCAAGACACGACCCACAGTGAAACTGATCATCTCGTCTAAGGTTTGAGGTCGCGCATAAAATGCAGGCACCGGAGGAAAGATAATGGCGCCGATTTCGGCTGCTTGAACCATCAACCGCAAATGTCCCACATGAAGAGGCGTCTCTCGCACCATAAGCGCCAAAGGACGCCCCTCCTTTAGCTGCACATCTGCGGCGCGAGTGATCAGATCGGTGGCGTAACTGTGGGCAATGCCGCTGAGAGTTTTGATGGAGCAAGGGGCCACAACCATGCCCATCGCATGAAAGGAGCCTGAAGCGATGGCTGCGCCAATATCCCCGGGACGATACACCACATCGGCCAACGCCTCAACATCCGCCGGGGAGAAGTCTGTTTCTTGAGCAATGGTGATGCGAGCCGCGCGCGAGAGGATCAAATGCGTTTCAATATCAGGCATGCGCGCCAGGATCTCCAGAAGGCGAATGCCATATATCTGTCCCGAAGCCCCGCTCATAGCAACAATGAAACGCCTGGAGGACTCAGCCATCTTATACCTCCCCGACATGCAGTGCGATAGTCCCCAGCATCAGCGTCCGCCAGGTCACATTCTTGAGTCCCTGTCTCTTATACACATC
>WFTO01000064.1 GCA_015485435.1 Anaerolineae bacterium
CCCCAACGCCAACCCCAACGGCTACCCCAACGCCCACAACCACTCCCACAACCACTCCCACGCCCGTCACAACCAATCCTCCAGTGCCGAGAGCTTCTCCGACACCATAACAGAAGGAACTTCAATCTTGAGCTGGCCAGCAATTCCAGATTTAGGGAAAATAAGCCAGAAAGTGTTTATTTGAGACCTTACAGCCTCCCTTTTGCCTCGCCCCCGATACTCGCTGCGCCTGTTGTAGACTGGCTCGTATTCGTGTGTGGCGGCTCTTGCTCTGCAAAGATTTCTTGTCATTGGTGGGATTCCTCTCTCTGTGCGACGAATGTCGGAACGAAGAGGCAGGGAGGGGAGCTTAAAACAAGCCAAATTTGAAATTGCTGTGGGGTGACATTAGAACTTGAGCTGGGAAGTAGCGTATAATATGATGGGACTCAAGACTTGATACGCCCGAAAACTCAACCCAATCGCCGACTTTCCATAACAACTTTTCAGAGATTATGATGCAATTCGATCGCTATACCGAACGCGCACAAGACGCTCTGATGCGCGCATACGAAATCTTACATCGTTACCAGCATAGTCAGGCTGACACCGAGCACCTCTTTCTTGCACTCCTTGAACAGCCCGACGGCATGGTGCGGCACATCCTCAACGCATTGGACGCTCCCATCGAAGCCATGCGAGCGGACCTGGAGCATATCCTGGACCAGGCGCCGAAGACCGGTGGTCCCAGCATGAGTATGGCCGCCGCAGGACAAATTTACATCACGCCCCGTCTCCATCGACTCAATCAAGTCGCCACCGAGGAATCCGCTCGCCTTGGGGATGAGTATATCTCAACCGAGCACCTTTTCCTGGCCATTTTGCGGGAGCGCAACACGCCCAGCGCTAATCTGCTGAAAAAATACAATATTTCCCTGGATGTCGTAAAACGCACCATCGAAGAATTGCGGCAGGGAAAGAAAGTGAAAGACCCACGTTCTGAGACCCGATTTAAGGTGCTGGAAAAATACGCACGCGATCTCACCCGACTCGCCGAAGACGATAAACTCGATCCCGTCATCGGCCGAGAAGTCGAGATCATGCGCGTCATCCAGGTGCTAAGTCGGCGCACCAAGAATAACCCAGTCCTTATTGGCGAAGCGGGCGTGGGAAAAACCGCCATCGTGGAAGGGTTGGCCCAGCGCATTGTGCAGGATGACGTGCCCGATCTGCTTAGCGGGGTGCGCATTATGGCGTTAGACCTGGGCGCGTTAATTGCCGGCACGCGTTTTCGCGGCGAATTTGAAGAGCGCCTGAAAGCCGTCATGGATGAGGTGCGTGAAGCCGACGGACAGATCATCCTGTTTATCGATGAATTGCACACCGTTGTTGGCGCAGGAGCAGCTACCGGCGCCATGGACGCCAGCAACATGATGAAACCCGCCTTGGCCCGTGGGGAACTACGCGTCATTGGCGCAACCACTCCTGATGAATTCCGGCAACATATCGAACGTGACGCGGCACTCGAACGTCGCTTCGCACCTATCTGGGTGGATGAGCCCACAGTGGAAGAGACCGTTGACATCCTGCAGGGGCTGAAACACCGCTACGAGGCGCATCATCAGGTCGTGTACACCGATGACGCATTACGCGCCGCCGTCCGTCTATCCCACCGATATGTGATGGATAGGCGTCTGCCCGACAAAGCGATAGATCTGATTGATGAGGCTGGCGCCAAAATGCGAGTGGCTCTGCATTCTGAGCCGACCGAGCTGAAAAAATTGAAGCGGGAGCTTGCCGATCTGCGCGGGGAGGAAGAACGCGCTTGGGCCGATCGGGATTACGCTCGCGGGGCGGAACTGAAAGCGGAGCTTATTCGTCGAGAGCAAGAATATAAACAACGACGTCAGGTTTGGCAGGCACAGACTGGGCTGGACAATGTCATCGATGAAGAGGACATTGCCCATATCGTTCACGCCTGGACCGGCATTCCCGTGAGTCAGATGCTAGAATCGGAGACAGACAAATTGCTACGCATGGAAGAATTCTTGCATCAACATATCATTGGTCAAAACGAGGCTATTGTCGCTGTGTCTGATGCGATCCGCCGGTCTCGCGCCGGTCTAAAAGACCCCAGGCGCCCCATTGGCTCTTTCATCTTTCTGGGGCCGACCGGCGTTGGAAAGACAGAACTGGCCAGAGCTCTGGCTCGGTTCCTATTCGATGATCCCGACGCCCTCTTACGGATCGATATGAGTGAATACAAGGAAGCCCACACAGCCAGTCGGCTCATGGGTTCCCCACCAGGTTACGTGGGCTACGATGATGGCGGTCAGCTGACCGAAGCCGTACGCCGACGGCCCTACCAGGTCATCCTCTTTGATGAACTCGAAAAGGCCCACCCCGAAGTGTGGAACACCTTGCTGCAGATCCTCGAAGATGGCCGTTTGACCGATGGACATGGACGCACTGTCGACTTCCGAAACACCGTCATCATCATGACCACCAATGTGGGCTCGCGCCGGGTGACCGAAACCAGGCGAATCGGCTTCCAGGCCGATGAGGGCATGGATGAATCCCGACTGATCAGCGATATCCAAAAAGACCTGAAACAAACCTTCCGGCCCGAATTCCTCAATCGCGTTGATGAAATCATCCCCTTCCACGTGCTCACCGACGACCAGATCCTGCAAATTGTGGACCTGCAGGTGCGAGACATCGCCGCGCGATTGCAGGAGCAAGGGCTTGATTTGCAACTGACTGAACTGGCTCGACAGGTATTGGCTGCGAAAGGCTACAATCCTGAATATGGCGCCCGTCCATTGCGTCGGGTGCTGCAGCGGGAAATCGAAAGCCCTCTCAGCAAACGAATACTTTTGGGCGAGTTTGCCACGGGTGATCTCATCATCGTGGATGCCGAAGTGGATGATAAAGAAACCTCCGATCGCGAAACCCTGAAGGCCGGGCGCATCCTTTTCCGCAAAGGGAAACCCTCTCCCATTGCCGTGGAACTGCCTGTGGACGTCGATCAGCAACCCAGCGAATCGTAACGCACTTTGGGCATTTTTTCGGGCACATAAATGGCGAGGGCTGTGAATCCTATCATCATTCACAGCCCTCGTTTTTAGGATGAGTTCGGATAGCAAAGGGGGGGGTTAAATTTCCAGCGACCGGACCAAATCAAGATAACGCATAAACCACTGATCCTTGGGACGCTCCTGAGGCCATGCCATCTCCGCAAGCGCATCATTGATGCTCTCGCTGACGACTTGGTTGCCCCGGAGCCCGATGACCCGTACCTTCGTCTCCTGCCAATCTAATGTGGTCAACGCCTCGATGGCGCTCGCGGCCAAACGGGCGCCAAGGATACGATCGAAAGGCGTTGGGGATCCACCCCGCTGGATATGGCCGAGGATAATGGAGCGGACATCGAAGAGATCGCCGCCCTCTTCGCTCATGATCCGTTGGATCATATGCACATCGTAGGTCGGAGAGGCCATTTCGTTGAGGATGATGATGGATAGCCTTCGACCACGAGCAAATGATTCGCGTAGTTTTTTCACCTGTTCCACGATCTGCTTCAGACTGATGCCCTCTTCGGGAATGAATACATCCTCTGCGCCGCTTGCCAGCCCCGACAAGATGGCCAGATAGCCCGAATGAAAGCCCATGACTTGAACAATGAACACCCGTTTGTTAGCGCCTGCGGTGTCTTTGATTTTATCGACTGCCTGAATAATGTTGTTCAATGCCGTGTCCGCACCAACGGCAAAATCGGTGCCAGGTACGTTGTTGTTGATGCTTGCAGGGATGAGGATGGTGGGGATGGCCAGGCCAGGGTAGGCATCCAGTCGAGAGGCGATGAGATGGGCGCTGCGATATACGCTGGTGCCGCCGACCAGAACAATGGCGGAAATTTCCAACGATTTCAAAACATCTTCCAGTACGGGCAGGTCCGGTTCTTCCAGGAGATAATATCCAGTGCCTAACTCCGAACCGCCACGCGCAGCCCATCCCGACACATCCATCCATCCTAATTCGCGCACCTGGCCTTGCAAAAGTCCCTCCATGCCATAGAGCGCGCCCAATACCCGATAACCTTTATTCATTGCCAGCCTGGCGGCAACGCGCACCACCTGGTTCATACCCGGAGCGTCATGGCCTGTAGTTAAAATCAATAAATTGCCCCGATCGGTTTCGGGTTTCGCCTCGGACGCGGTGAGGGTTTTCAGAAGATTGAGCTGTGACTGAAAACTGACGCCCCGCAGGTTCATGGCTTTGCCATATTCGCCTGCATCGATCAGATCAACCACTCTGCGGCTGTTTTCGATGACTTCATGCAAAGGTGTCGCCACGACCTGATTCTCGCGTAACCCCATCATCACAGGCGTCCCATCTTCTTTGGCGTCCAACAGATGGTCTACGGCAGCTGCTCCCAGAGTCATCGCCAGGATGCGGTCAAACGCGCTGGGTGATCCCCCGCGTTGAACATGTCCTAGGACGGTGACTCGCGTTTCTCCAACGCGTTTATCAAGAATAGTTTTGACGGTGCTTGCCTCCAATGGCAGCCCATCTGGGTGACGGGCGCCTTCCGCCATAACGACCAATGCGTGTTGTCGGCCTGCATCTCGTCCTCGGCGTAGCGAGCGCACCATTTTCTGGTGCCAACGGGCGTCAAGCTCTTCTTCCGGGATGATGACCCACTGGCTCCCCGAGGCCAGAGCGCTGGCAAGGGCCAGATAGCCGCAGTTGCGCCCCATGACTTCGATGACAAAGGTGCGTTGGTGGGCCGACGCAGTGCTGGTGAGCTGATCCGCAGCGGTGACAATGCGGTGCAGCGCCGTATCCGCACCTATGGACATATCGCTTCCATAGGTGTCGTTGTCGATGGAGCCTGGCAGCCCGACGATGCGCAGCGGCGGGATCGGCCCATCGGGTAAATCAATGGCGCCCAGGGCCTCCGCTTCTTTGAGGAGCTCTGGCCATTCCTCTTGCAAAATCATGGCACCGGTCAGTGAGCCATCCCCACCGATAACTACCAGCGCGTCGATGCCCAGACGATAGAGATGGATGGCGGCCTGGCGACGTCCATCCCGCGCCATGAATTGGTGGCATCGAGCCGTCCCAAGGATGGTGCCTCCTCGTTGCAAAATGCCACCTACCGAGGCCCAATCCAGTTCGGTAATTGCTTCTCCACCTTCGACCGCGCCCAACCAGCCTCGTTTGATGCCATACACCTTTAGGCCTCGAGAAATGGCCCGTCGAACGACCGCGCGGATCGCGGCATTCATGCCTGGGGCGTCGCCTCCGCTGGTCATCACGGCAATTGTGCGAATGATATGATCTTCCGTATGCATGGATCTACCTCCATTCCCCCAGATTCCCAACATCATGAAGATGAGAGATATCGGAAAAATAGATGAGTCTGGGTGCGGGATCGAACACCAGCTTGGTTAAAGAAGCGTTTGCCATCAAATAATCCCGCCAACGGGATCCGTCACGGTCGATCAACATGGAAAGCAGGGTGGCCATGGCGCCGCCATGGCCCACGACGGCGATATGCTTCCCCTGATGTTTTTCGACGATGGTTTGTACGCTGTTGAGAAGGCGCATGGCAAAAGCTCTGGCTGACTCGCCTCCAGGGGGAGCAAAGTCAGGATTTTCCGCCATTTTTTTCCATAATTGTTTTTCTTCCCGTAGGGTTTCATAGCTCAACCCCTCCCATTCGCCCAAATGAAATTCGGCAAGATTCGCGTCAAGGATGATTGGCGCATTCGCCAATGCCTGCGCGAGGATCTTGGCGGTTTGTTGAGCGCGTTGCAATGGGCTGGAATAGATGACAGCAATGGGAAGTTTTTCGTTAGCCAGACGTTGTGCCAACGCTTTGGCTTGCGCTTTTCCGCGGGTATTGAGCGGGCTATCGGTCGAGCCCTGCCACATGCCGGCGACATTGGCGTCAGTCTCTCCATGACGGATAAGATAAAGTGTAGTTTTCATCGTTTTATCGTTTGAAATTTGGTGATGAGCGTTTCATAAAACGCCCAGTTTGAATTTGTGAACGTGATTTTAAATGGTGGAATCTTCGAAAAACTAGCTGTTTGTCGGGGGGAACTCAAATAATGGTATCACAGCTCACCGATGGCAAGAAAGGTCACTTGGCTACCTCGAAAGGGACTATGCCAAAACCGGTGTGTCGTACAGATCGTCGTCGGGAGAGTGTTTCGGCATCGTTGCATTCTCTTCCGACAACATGCTCTGGCGAAGTGGCTGATTGGGGTATAATGGCGGCATGGACCCCTTGCTTTCTTTTGCTCAATCGATTGGCCTTCCCCTCTACCCTGAACAAAGCGATAAGTTCCGGCGTTTCACTGATTTGTTGCTGACGCGGAATCGTTCCATCAATTTGACCGCGTTGCGAGATGCATCGGCGTTGGTGAAGGATTTTTATATGGATGCATTGGCGCTGTTGCCCATCATTGCCCGCGCCGAGCAATGCACCGTGGCCACGCTGTTGACCTACCGATGGCGAGCTGCAGATGTTGGGACAGGCGGCGGCGCCCCGGCAATCCCCCTGGCCATTGCCTGGACGCGCGTGCATTACACATTGATTGAATCGATTGCCAAAAAGGCGCGATTTTTAGAAGAGGTCAAAACAGCCTTAGATTTGAATATCGTTGTCCTTAATGCTCGGGCCGAAGACGTTGGGAGGCAACCATCCACACGAGAGACGTTTGATCTGGTGACGGCGCGTGCCGTGGCCGCATTGCCTACATTGGTTGAGCTGACGTTGCCGTTGGCGCGCGTGGGGGGGATGGCTGTATTTCCTAAAGGACCCAAGGTGCATGATGAGGTGTTGGCCGCACGGGCGGCGATTGAACGCCTGGGCGGCCGATTAGAAAGTGTGGCGCCCGTGGCGCTGCCCGACCAGGAGGGAGAACGATGGGTTGTTGTTGTGCGTAAGGTCCAATCGACGCCAAAGGCCTATCCAAGACGTGCAGGCGTGCCAGCTAAACGTCCTCTTCTGCGCTGAGGATCGTTCGCAGATTTTTCCGTCTGATTTGGTGTCTCAACATAACCGCGGCGATAGGCAAAGGTAACACCCAAAGCAATCCGCCACAGAAGGGAATTGAGGGAGCATTGGCGGGCGGCGAAGGGGTGGGCGTTGGAGTGAAGGTAGGCGTGGCGGAGATCGTCGCTGTAGCTGGGGGGATGGTGGTCTTTGTCGGTGCTACGGGGGGCCTGGGCGTGGCTTTTGTATTGAACGTCATGAGGGTGGGCGTGGGCCGAAAGGTAGGTAGCGCCCACGGAGTGGGGGTGACCATGGACTCGCGCGGAGCCCCCAACCACTCAGCCCAATCCTGCTGAAAGGTTCCCATATCGACTCCGAGCGCTTCAACGAAGGCTTCATCGGTGGTTTTGCCGGCTTTATAAGCGGCGATGAGCCGCGCCAGCCCTGATTCGCCATAGGTATTCACAAGATAGGTAACCGCTGAAAGCGCTTCGGCATACGCCAGACGGATGCGCGTTTCATCATGCTGGCCAAATCCGTCGGCCAGAGAGGTGAGCGGGATCAACGCGCGGTTTTTGGCCGCCTCCTTCACCAGAAAACTCGAATCGTCTTTTATAAACTCACTGTATTGGGCGATGCCTTCATTTAGCCACACCGGCAGCGGCGCTGCTGGATTGTACGCGGCTTGGTACAGATAGAGATGAGCAATCTCATGAGGGACCACAGCATTTAGCCAATAATCGTCGGGGAATGGAGAGGTCACAATTTGGGTAGTAATGCCAAACTCTGGAAATGCTTCCCCTCCCACCCAATCGAGCGCTACGCTGTGCCAGGCGTTGAATTCATCGAGATTGTTATAGACGATAATGCGGATGGGGATGCCTAGTTGCACTCCAAAAAGCTGTTGCTGTTTTTCTATGGCTTTGCCAGCGATATCGAAGATTTTGTCGCCAAAAACCTGGGGCTTATCGTGCCAAAGCACAATGACTTGTTGGTTTTGACGGGTTAGCCAGTCGAATCTTGTGTCTGCATATTCGATCCGTTGTGGAGGCGTTTCATAGACATTGCCTTGGGCGTCCGTGACCCGCCATCGATAAACAATTGGCGTCCACGGCGTGATGGTGATGTCTGATGTCTCCCAGGTATAACGCAAGGCGACTTCCTGGCCAGGCGTGATGGCCAGATGTTTGCGCGTGGTGCTATCGGCGGCGCCGTAACGGTCGAGGTAATAAATGAATTGTGCTTTGACAATGGGTGAGTCTGTGCTCGACACATGGCTTTCGAAGCCGATGCTCTCAGGGAAGTTGATGGTCACGTTGGTGGTGGCAAAGGTCGCTCCTCCCCCTCCCCACACAATCTGGTCCTTGCCAATAAGCAGGAGCAAAAGAGATATCGTCAACAGGATGGCAAATCTTTTCATGGTCGACCCCGGGGAATCAAACGCCTGACTGGCAGGGGTTAGTGTCCTGCGCGAACCAGTTGTTGGACTTTGCGTTTTCGATCGTTGCGCGATGCCCGCACCAGGCTTTCGCCAACGAGGATGGCGTCAACGCCCATGTCCTTCAGGGTTTGCACATCGGTGGGATTGCGGATGCCGCTTTCGGCAACCACAAGTATGTCGGTCGGGATGAGGGGACGCAGTCTGGCGGTCGTGTTGAGATCGACTTGAAAGGTGTGTAAATCCCGATTATTGATGCCGATGATGCGCGGAGACATTTTCAAGGCCCGGTCCAGCTCTTGTTCGGTGTGAACTTCCACCAGGGCCTCCATGCCCAGTTCACGGGTGTACGCCAACAGTTGACGATAGTCGGCGTCTCCCAAAACGGCCATAATCAGCAATATCGCGTCAGCGCCAGCCACGCGAGCCTGAAGCACCTGATAAGGATGGTAAATAAAATCTTTGCGCAAGACGGGCAAAGATAGGTTTCGTTGGCGAAAGGCTTCCTTGATGGCGGTCAGATATTCGAGCTGCCCTTGAAAGAAACGGGCGTCCGTCAGGCATGAGATGGCGTGAGCGCCTCCCTCTGCATAGGTCAGCGCGAGGTCGACGGGATCGAATTCTTTGGCAATAAGTCCTTTGCTGGGGGAAGCTTTTTTTACTTCGGCGATGAGGCTGACGCCGGGGCTGGCCAAAGCAGCGACAAAATCAGTGGGCGACGGGGTGAATGTTACCAGCGCCTGGAGATCACTTTCTGGCATCTCTGCCATCTGTTTGGGGACTTCCTGGCGTTTCCAGGCCATGATTTCATCCAGGAGTTGGCCTTTTTCTCGTTTTCGTTGTAATCGCTTTTTCATGGGTGAATGCATTGCCTCTGCGAAGGGGGTTACGCCAATGCCTGCAATAGTTCAGGCAGCCTGGCTTGCATGGCCTCTCGACCGATTTGAATGTAAGAACGTTGGAAACGGGCGGCCAGGTTTTCCGCGAGGTTGGGCGTCACCAATACGGTTGCACGATGGGGATCTCCGGCCGTGCGCGTCAGCATGTGTCCCAAAATCAGCTGAGCGTAGGTAATGTAGTTTCGCGGCATGCGCGTGGCTTGCCCAAAGAGATTGATTGCCAGGGTGACATCGACGCCCATCGATTCAACAGGTTGAATAGGCAGGTTGTTAGAGAATCCGCCATCGACATAATATCGGCCTTGGTTTTCCACGGGGATGACAATGGGTGGCACTGTGGCGCTGATCCGTACGGCATGGGCCACGCTACCCTCACGAAAAATCCGCGGCTCGCCGGTCAATACATCGGTGCCTACGCAGATGAATGGTAATTTCAGGTCTGCGAATGTGGGATTGCCAAGCCATACGTTCAAAAACCACTCCAGCTTTTGGAAGGAAATAAACCCATAGCGGTGAAGCCTGGGGCGTGCAAGATGCAACCAGTTGATCCGATAAGCCACTTGCGTGATCTCGCGCACCGGTTTTCCGGCCGCCACGCTCGCTCCGATGAGCGCCCCTACGCTGGCGCCTCCCACAGCGTCAATCCGGACGCCAGCCTCCTCCAGAACTTGAAGTGCTCCCACATGGGCCAAACCGAACGCGGCGCCGCCACTGAGAACGAGGCCTAATCGTTTGGTTTGCTTTTGAGGACCTGTCATGGTGTGCTTAGAAAGCATTGTCGCTCTTTCATGAGGCGCGTCCAGCCAGCATGGCTTGCGCCAGTGCCGCCAATCCGAGGGCTTTCAAACGGGCTGGTGTGGCCGTCCCTGTGGCTGGGTCCCAGTTGCGGGCGGCGTAATAGTGTTGGAGCATGGTTTGCAGGTCGGGCGCGTAGCCAGCTGTGGGACCTGTGTCGTAGGCTTTGAGCACGCGTTCTGGCAGGTTGTCATCGGCGGGCGTCATACCCAAATACGCGTTGATCAGACGCTTGAGTTCGAAAATGCGAGCGCCTGTGGTGCGGAGGTCTGTTAATGTCCATTCCCATCCGGTGACCGTGCGAATAAGCTCCAAAAGTTTGGGAATGGGAACATCTTCGAAGTGGCAGAGGATCAGGCTGTTGGTCAGGGCGCGGAAGTCCATGA
>WFTO01000065.1 GCA_015485435.1 Anaerolineae bacterium
GGCCTGATCATATTGGCGATTCTGCACGGCATCATAAATGGCCATCGACATGGTTTGTGTGCGTCCGGGGATATTGCCCGCCACCATGAGGGTGGCGCCGAACTCGCCCAATGCGCGAGCCGAAGCCAAAACCAGACCGGCCAAGATGCCGCGCCGAGCCAGAGGCAATGTAATAAAACGCAACAACTGCCATTCTGATGCACCACTTAAGCGTGCTGCATTTTCAATTTCGGGATCAATATCGTAAATGGCGCTGCGAGCCGCCTGGACCATCAACGGCAGTCCCACCAACACCGCGGCAATCACAGCAGCTGGCCAGGTAAAGAGCAAATCAATATGCAGGATGCTTGCAACCGGTCCATTCCGCCCCATGATCACCAATAGATAATACCCTAATACACTGGGCGGCAAAATCAGGGGCAAGGCAATAAGTAATTCCAACAATGTCTTTAAGGGAAAATCGCGACGGGCCAATAGCAACGCTAAGGCCAATCCTACAAAGGCAATGATGATCGTTGCAATGGTGGTAATCTGCAATGATAGGCGTAATGCGTCCCAATTCATGGTAGGTCCTGAGAGATCATGGTCTTGAGATGGAGGTTGCTTGATTGGGCGAAGAGGATTTCGGGATGAGATCATAGCCATGTTGACTCAACACCTCTTGTCCCATCGGCCCCATGAGTATTTGAATCAATTGTTGCGCCGGTCCCGTCAGCTCTGTGCGTGCGACAATGGCAGCGACTTGTTGCAATGGGGCATAGAATTCAGCAGGCACGGAGACCCATCGGCCCGTTGCATCATCGATCACCAACGAAAGGGGAATGATCGCCACATCCGCATTTCCCGAATGTACAAACTGGTAACTTTGGTAAACATCCTCCCCAAAAATCAACTTTGGTTGAACAAGGTCCCATAAACCGGCTGACATCAACGCCTCTTTAGCCGCCATGCCATAGGGAGCATGATCGGGATTGGCAATGGCAATGCGCCGCACATCTGGGCTTGTGAGCGAGGTCAAATCCGTAAGCAAGATCGCGGGATCCCGCGTCCACATCACCAGCCGACCAATGGCAAAGGTCTGTTCAGACTCGGAGATAAGCCACCCCTGTTGCACCAGCTCATCCACATAACGCGCGTTGGCAGAAAGAAAAACATCGACTGGCGCCCCCTGTTCAATCTGCTGCGCCAATTTTCCGCTGGCGCCATAGTTGTAGATCACCGGCACACCGATTTCTTGTTGAATTTGAGGCGATAATGACTCCATGACCGGTCGCAAATTGGCGGCGACTGAAACGACCAATTCTTCTGACGCCTTACTGCCACATCCCGCTATGGCCAGAACACCCAACCACAATCCCATAAAAAACAATGCCGTGTGCAGAAATCGCTTTCGCCCCTCGCCCCCATGATGGACCCTGCCTCGCCTTATAAATGCCGCGAGGGCGCGCACCTGCACTTCAATCAAACCGCGAAATAGAGTTGTGAGCTTCCATGAATGCCGAAATCTTTGCATGATCAATATGTATCCTTTCCAATTCGGCGCCAGAGAAAAACGTCACGGCGGCATCGTTCCGGCGCCTCGGGAGGCCGCTGCGTTTCCACAACGACCCTACGTTCATCCGATGACGGGGATGAACGCCTCGCAGAGCGAGGTCGGCCCGCAAACCATGGCTTTGCAGCTGTAGGTTATCGGGCTCGGATTGTCATTTTCGGAATATATTTTACCCGATCTCATTTCAAAATAGAAACCCGAAACGCCATTTTTTGCATGGGGGCATGCTTACGATTGGCTTAAAGCCCCCACCCCTCTCAAATCCTTCTTCTCTTGCCAGGAAGTAGCGTCCTAGAGCGACTTCCATTATAATCTCGTCACCTCCCCTGGCGTTTAACTGTAGAAAAATCTTTTTTCAAGGAGGCGCTCCCAAGCATCTCATCGCATTCGCCAACGGTTTGGTGAACGCGACAAGTTTGATTGGGAACAAAATCTCATGGTTTCTGCAAAACTTTTGGGCTTTCTTGCCTGGCTTCTCTTGGTGACCAGCGTGGTCTTGATATCCCTCTTTCCCCCAACCATTCAAGCCACTGCGCCCGCACAAACGAATACATCAATACAATCGCTGCAAATCACCTGGGTACAATCCAACCCCGGGCCTGGAGCCCAAACGCATCCTCAGACCGCCTATGATCCCCTCCGCAATGAACTGTTATTGGTTTGGGAGGATGGCCGCAACGATCCTCGGGGATTGGTGGATCATTACGGATTTGAATACAACGGTGACATCTTTGCACGACGTTACGATGCAGCCACGGGTATGCCTATAACTGGTACGGTAGCCGTTACGACGGGGGGAGAATTCCCGCCAGGTTCAGGCAGATATGACAACGAACAACGTCCGGCAGTAATCTTTGATCCCGGAAGCCAAGGTTATGTCATCAGCTGGCAAACCATTCCAGACAGCGTGTTACAAGAGGGTAATCTTCATACAACAACCTGCTATGACATCAATGCACGCAGCTACTTCCCTGATGGCGACCAATTCAGCAACACCACGGAGGATTTAGCCTGGTACACTCCGCCCGCTGATCTCATAAGCCCTTGGGGCGTCTACTATGATTGGAGCTGTCAACAAGACCCGGTGATGACGCTCCTGGCTGAAAACAAGCCGTTTACTCTCTGGCATGATCATCGCGAGCGCTATGCCACTGACCGCGAAGGCATCCCCCTGGAAAAAGATATTTACGGTCAATTGCTATATGATGGAGCCAGAGAATTCCAGGGGGGCTATCTAATTTCACGCCGTAGCAGCGAGACGAATGAGCGCTTACCTAGATATCAAGAACATCCAGACATCGCAGGGTACGGCCCTCAACATTTGGTGGTGTGGGAAGATGAACGCCGTAGTGCTGAGAGTAACGGTAAAGGCTTCCGCGAAATTTACGGACGCTTTATCAACTATCGGGACGGAGTCATGGAAGCTGGCGAAGAAATACTTATTGCCGCCGGCCAGGAAGGCAATACGCCCAACGATTTCCGGCTCATCGCCCCCCGCGTGGGTTATCTTTCGGATGACCGAGCCTATATGGTTGTTTGGTCGCAAGTTCAAAACTACACACAACCAGATAACGCCAATTACCAGCTGGCTTGGTCCCTTATTGGCGTCGACGGCAGCATTTTACAACCGCCAACGCCCATCCCCGAGGCCATCAATCATCGAGCACTCACGCATGACATTGCATGCGCCGCCAACCGCTGCATCCTGGTCTATCGCAAACGAGATCAGGTCATTTACGCTCGCCTGCTGACACGCGACGGCCCTCAAGCGCAAGAACGGCGGATCGATGACGCAGAAGGCATCTATGGTTATGGCAATATCCAGGTCGGAAAGGTGGATGGTGATGCAGTTTCATTTTTCGCCAGCTATGTGATCGACGATAAGGTGCACCTAGCCCGCCTGGACACATGGCTCTACCGCCCCGACACACCAACACCATCTCCCTGCGAAGACGCCTTCGAACCTGATGACCAATGGGACAAGGCCAGCCTCTTCCAGAACGGCGCTCGCATCCAATATCATTCCTTCCATCGTCCCAACGATATCGATTATGTACGATTTTCGGCCACACGTGGTGAACTCTTTACGTTTGCCACAACGGAGTTAGCGCCTAACGTCGACACCGTTCTCACGTTGATTGCCCCCGATGGAATCAGCCCGATGATCATCAATGACGACGACCCTGGCAACGCCCCCGCCAGTCGCATTTTATGGCGCGCCACCGTTACGGGGGATTATTTCCTCAAAATCACTAACCGTTCCACTGCAGGCGCCTGCGATATGACTTACGCCCTTACCATGGATCGTTTCTACGTTTCCACATCCACCTTTCTACAATATCTACCCCTGCTCCGCCACTGATTTCGCGCGCTTTGACGGGCCAATCCCACAGAAAATCCTTTGAACAGCAAAAATCGATTCCGGGGGTTCAAATGACCCCTCTTTTGCGCTGCTTTTGCGTAATCGACAATCCTTGTCTATACTATCTTATCATTACTCCGGAGATAGTCGAGTAAGAACACGGTTTCTGGCAAATTGATGTGAGGAAAGCAATATCAGTAAACAAGTACGTGGCTGCAATCTGCATTTCGATCCCCCTGGCTGTTATTTGGTTGCGAGTGACCGCCATCGGGTCATGAAATAACCTATCGGTGCATTATCGCTTGGCATCCAAAGCATTCTTCAGATGCCTCATTTCGCTTAACCACACAGATTCACCTACCTTCCCCCGGTTCAGGAGGTTCTGACTGTGAAATTTCGGGTCTTCTTCATCGTTGGGTTGATCTCTGCCTTCGTTTTATTGGCTGGGAATCCATCGTTCACGCATGCCGCCCCATCCCAGACGACCGGCCCGACTGCGGACCGAACCGATTACAAGACCTACGTGGTTCAAGAAGGTGATACGCTAGGGATCATAGCGCGAAAATTTGGCGTCACAATAGCAGCCATCAAAAAAGTGAATCAATGGGGAACCATCGATCGGATCTATGTTGGACAGAAGCTACGTATTCCCGTCCAAAAAACCACCGAAAAACAACCGACACGTTCCCCCAACTTCAAAGCGCCAAATGCATCGAAATGGATCGAAGTGGACCTATCGGAACAGCGTCTATACGCCTATGAACAGGATCAAGTCGTGTTCACCACACTGATCAGCTCGGGGCGAGCGCCATATTACACCCCCATCGGCCGTTTTCGCATTTGGGCCAAAGTGCGCCGCCAAACCATGACCGGTCCAGGCTACCGATTGCCCAATGTCCAATGGGTGATGTATTTTGCCGGACAAAACGCCATTCATGGCACATACTGGCACCACAATTTTGGCCGCCCCATGAGCCATGGATGCGTCAATGCATCGAACAAAGCTGCTAAATGGCTCTATAATTGGGCCCCCTACGGAACCATCGTCATCGTACACCGTTAATCATCTTTCGAAATACACATGCAAACAAAACGCCCGGAAGAACCGGGCGTTTTTTATTCTCCCGGCGTTTTGCATGTGATCACGAAGGCGTGACACTGATGCGGAAAATGGTATGACGATGCACCCAAATAAAGGGAATGACTGCCGACATGGCCGCAACGCCAGCCCATACAAAAGGCGCCACGCCCCCAACATGTTGATAAAGCCACCCGCCAGTTAATGCTCCCAAAGCCGCCCCTAACCCAAAAACCATACCGCTAAACACTGCCAAAGCTGTAGTCCATAACCCATCAGGAGCCGTTTGAGTGGAATAAGCCACGCCCGCTGTCCACATAATTGCAAATGTAGGGCCATGCAACAAACTAATTGGCAAGACTTGCCACGGAGCGGTCATCCCCGCATACAGCCAGGCGCGCAATGCCGTTAACAGCATTGAAGCCGTCAAAAGCTGAACAGGCGTCCATCGTCGTAACAGCTTATGTGCAATCAAAAATATGGGTATCTCACTAAACGTGGCTACAGTTAACGACAGGCTCATGATGGTGCGGCTGGACCCCATATCGGAAAGATGAAGAAAGAGATAATTCAGAAAAATCGAAAGGCTCAGCCCTTCCACCAACGCTACTAACAAAAAAATAATCCAACGGACATCGGTTGCCAATCGTTTCAACCCTTGCCAAAAATGACTGGCAATGGAGACTTCGGGAATAGGAAAACGGATAGCAATAAAAAATAACAAACCATAAAGAAGAAAAAAACCATAAAAAGCCCATTGCAATCCCAACCGCTGAATCAACACCCCAGCAAAGATCGCCGCCACTCCCCAGCCAACAGACCCCCAAACCCGTTCCAACCCATATCGATCCCGCCTTTCCCCCAAAAGAGTCATCACTGAATTATCCACTATCGGGATAATGGGAGAGGACAAAAACGCATAAAACGCCACAGCCACGGCGAGTAAAAGAAAGCCCGGAGCCTTGAAAATCAACCATACGCTAACCCATACTCCCAAAAGAGCCATGAGAAGAATGGCCTTATGTTTTCGAGTAGCGTCTGCAACGGCGCCCCAAATCGACGCCCCCACCAAAGAAATAATGGGCGCAATGCCTGTCAGCACTCCGATCTGACTACCGGTGAGCCCCAGCTCTTTTTGATAATAAAGCGATAGAAATGGCAATAAAAACGCCAGGGCAGCGAAGATAATAAAGTAAAAGGCGCGAGCAATGAGCATCATAGACCCCTGAAGGGAATGTCGGCTTTACAGCAAAGAGCGCCATTCACCACAGAGACGCTGAAAAGGGGAAAGTCATCATCTTGACTCATCGAGAACAAGGCCCTGATTCTCCGCTCTTGCCCTCCTCCACACTTTTCGCGTCTCCATGTTGAAGCACTTTTTCAGAAGAGCCAGTGTTGAAAGGTGTGTTGTAAATTTTACCTCGATTTCAACGCGAGATACAATTGCAAGACACCCTTATCCCATCGATTCTGCACCAAGGATTCCCTGATCATGATTGTGCAAACTGATGTGCTCATCATAGGGGGTGGCGTTATCGGCGTCAGCGCGGCTTACTATCTGGCCCGTTCTGGCGTTCCTGTCACCTTACTCGAAAAACAAACCATTGCCGCGGGCAGCTCTTGGGGCAACGCCGGCCTGATTGCCCCCAATCATTCCATTCCTATCCCTGGCCCGGGTGTGCTTAGTCGCGGCCTGAAATGGCTGCTGGATGTCGAAAGCCCGCTTTACATCCGTCCTCGATTCGATTTGGAGTTGTTCCGCTGGCTCTGGATGTTCCGGCGTTTTTGCAATTCCCGATCACAGGATAAAGCGATCCCACTCCTCCGGGATATGCAACGCGCCAGCCTTGAACTCTTTCGGCAACTCATCGAAGAGGAATCTCTGCACTGCGACTTCCAGGACATAGGCGGACTGGTGGCTTTCCGTACAGAAAAAGGTCTAGCGGCTGGCGTGGCTGAAGCGGAACACCTGGCGAAATTTGGCTTAAAATCGACCATCCTCGATGCCGAAGCCATTCATGCCATGGAACCCTCTCTGCATCCCGAAGTCATCGGCGGCGTCTTTCATGAAGAAGACGCCTTTCTGACGCCTCATCAATTCGTATATGGCCTTGCAGAAGCCGCAGAACACTTTGGCGCCACGATCATCGATAAAGCAGAAGTAATGAAATTCACCACCGCAGCCGGACGCATCACTATGGTGCACACCAGTCGAGGAGACTTTCGTCCCGAACAGGTCGTTCTGGCTGCCGGAGCCTGGACCACATCCCTTGCCCATTCATTAGGCATCCACATTCCCATGCAAGCCGCCAAAGGATACAGCATAACCATCCCCCGCCCCAAGCTCAGCCCGAAACGCTATATCATCTTTGGGGAACGAAATGCCGTCGTCACGCCCATGGGAAACGCTCTTCGTTTTGCGGGCACCCTGGAACTGTCGGGCCTGCATGAGGAAATCCACCCCCGCCGGGTCCAAGCCATACGAAAAGCCGCTCACGAATACCTGAAACTCCCCGAACCTCTGCCAGAAGGAGAGGTGTGGCAAGGACTCCGGCCCGTGCCTCCTGATGGTCTCCCCTATCTTGGAAGAAGCAAACAACTTTCTAACCTGGTGATTGCCACTGGGCATGCGATGTTGGGAC
>WFTO01000066.1 GCA_015485435.1 Anaerolineae bacterium
CGCCCCAACAATTTTTTGATCTCGAAAATCTTGTTCGAAAGATACTGGAGCAGGATGGTATCACGCCGGAAATGATCGAAGCCAGCCAAAAAAAGATCGAGCTGGTGGAAAAGCTTATGAACCTGCAGGGCGATGAATTGGCTTTTAAAATGGCAGTCGCAGAAAACCAAACGTTGTTAGATCGAGAATTCTTCATGATTCTGGCGGACGGCATCGAACGCTATCGCGCCCTGGGACAGGAGGACCAGGTCAAGGCGTTGGAGGCGTTGCGCGAGCGCTTGATGCCTTTGACCGAATTTGGGCAACGTCTGCTGAAACAACGAAAGGCTGTGGAAGCCTTGGGGCCCAGACCGACCCGAGACGATGTGCAACAGGCCATTTTACAAGGCGATCTGGAAGAAGTGGAAGCCATTGCTGTTGCCGCGTTGCCTATGTTCGACTATGCTTTCTTCCAGTGGCTGACCGATCGTATTGAAGGAGCTTCGGGAGAGGAAAAAGACGCCCTGGAGGCAAAGCGCGATCTGATCTTGAAGCTCTTGGAAACGTTCAGAAAAATCGATGAGGAAGCGTCACAGTCCGCGGCGCGCGTCGCCCAGGAATTGATCAAAGCAGAAGACCTGCCTCGAGCCATTCAGGAGCTTTCGCCCCTGATTAACGAACGCGTCATCGAGGTGTTGATGGCTGACCTGGCGGTTGCCCGGAATGAAGGCGCCAAAGAACTTGCAGAACGCATCCAACAGGTTTTGGACGCATTACAGCAGGCAGTGAGCGATACCATCCCTCCTGAAATGGCGCTCATTTTTGAACTTCTGGAAGCCGAATATCCACATCAAACCAAGGCTCTGCTTGAAAATAAAAAAGAGCTGGTGAATGACACCTTCATGGACATGATCGATGCTTTTATTGCCGAAGTCGAACAGGGTAACAGCTATACGCCCAAAAACAAAGATGAATTGTTACGCTTTTTGAAGAACATTCGCGTCCAGGCGAAGTTGCTGCATTCTTAGATGACCATTCAGGGATGTTCACGCTAGGTGGCTGACTGACATCATTCATCGTCCGCGTCCCATCATCCGACCCTTGTTCTATCAGGAGAGTTTTATGCGAATCGGCATGTTTGCCAATGCGTATCTGCCAGTCATCAATGGCGTGGTGCGTTCCATCATGCTCTACCGGAAGGGACTATTGGATGATTGCCATTTTGTGGGCGTGTTTGTTCCCGACGCCCGTAATTATGAGGATGACGAACCGTTTATCTTTCGTTACCCCGCCATCCCTCTGCCCACCCAGCTCAATTATTCCTTTCCTGTCGTGACTGCGCCCCATATTACGTGGATGGTCCCGCGTTTGAAACTGGATATCATTCATGCACATCATCCCATCATTGTCGGCGTCGAGGCCCGACGTTTTAGCGAGGAGCTCGACATCCCGCTGGTGTTTACTTTTCACACCATGTATCACGAGTACACCCATTATTTTTTGGGAATGGACAATGAGTTGGTGAAGCAAATTGTGCGGCGTATTGTCCGCGATTACGCCAATCGCGCCGATTACATCATCGCTCCATCTCCGGCAGTTGTTGATTTGCTCCCCAGCTACGGAATTCAAAAACCGGTGGAGATTTTACCCACGCCCGTTGATCTGGAACAATTCACCCCACGCGAAAAATCATTGCTAAGTCATCCTGATCGAATTCGTCTGATTTATGTGGGTCGGGTGGCCAAAGAGAAAAACCTGGCATTTTTGCTGCGCGTCTTCAAGCGAGTTGCCGTCAAAGATGAGCGTATTGAATTGAAGATTGTGGGAGGAGGCCCCAGTCTGGAGGACTTGAAAGCCCTGGCCCGGAAATTGGCCATCGCACATAAAGTCAGCTTTACCGACATGGTGCCCTTCTCAGAGGTGGTGAACGAGTTAAACCAGGCAGATTTGTTTGTTTTCTCCTCCACGACCGAAACACAAGGCCTTGTGGTCCTGGAAGCCATGGCTGCTGGACTTCCTCTGGTCTTGGTGGAATCGAAAGCGTTGCTTTATTTCGTCAATCCAGGAAAGGATTGCATTGTGGTTCGAGAGGATGAGGAGGAGATGGCCAACACCATTCTCTCATTGGTGCATGATCCCCACCGCTTACGCGCCATGGGGCGAGCGGCCCGCCAAAACGCCGAGCGATATAGCATTCCCGCACTGACATCGAAGTTACTGGACGTTTATCAGAACGCCATTGATATGCACTTTGCTGGCTAGAAGCCTGATGCTCGTATAGCTGAGTTTTCTCTTCAGGTTTGTCAAGCCCTACTCATTTCATCTCATTTTTCAAAAAACGTGTTTATATGAATGCAGAGATCATCACAACCGGCACCGAACTGCTCTTAGGAGAAATCGTTGACACCAATGCGCCTTTTATCGCCCGCCAGCTTCGGCAAATCGGCGTGAACCTGTTCTATAAAATCACCGTGGGTGATAATCGCGAACGCCTGGCTGAGGCCATCCAACAGGCATTGGCGCGGTCCGATGTCGTAATCATTACCGGTGGCCTCGGTCCCACGGTAGATGACATCACCCGCGAAGCTGTTGCCGACGCCACGGGGCGTCCGTTATTGCTGCAGCCAGAAATTGTCGCCCACCTGCAGGCCTTTTTTGCCAAACGGGGACGCACATTCACCGAAAACAATCTAAGACAGGCCTATTTGCCAGAAGGAGCCTTGATGTTGCCCAATCCCATTGGCACGGCCCCTGGCTTTATCGTCGAAGATCCGCGAGGCGCGGTCGTGGCAATGCCAGGAGTTCCTAGAGAGATGGAACGGATGATGGTCGAGCAGGTCATCCCCTATCTCAAGGGAAAGATGGACGAAACATCGGTGATCGTCACGCGTATTGTGCACACCGCGGGCATCGGGGAAAGCGTCATCGATGAACGCATCGGTCATTTGATGCACGCCGGGAATCCAACCGTGGGACTGGCCGCACACTTGGGGCAGGTGGATGTACGCATCGCGGCTCGCGCTGCTACGGAACAAGAGGCCCTCGCTCTGATCGCTCCCGTGGAAAAAGAAATCCGCGAAACCCTGGCGCCATGGGTGTTTGGGGCGGATGATGAGACCTTGGGGGGCGTGATTGCCCGATGGTTGAGGAAACATGACGCTACTCTTGCCATTCTCGAAACCAACACTCGCGGCGCGATTCTCGAAAAATTCCCCGAGAATGATCGTGATGTGCTGGTGGGTCATTTCCTTGACATTTCCGCACTGAGTGATTGTGAAAGCTGCCAGGAGTTCACAGAGGCGAACGCGCGAGCCGTGGCTCAGGCTGTTCGCGACCTCACCCAGGCTACTTTTGCACTGGCCGTGATGGGCGCCGCCGATTCAGACAAAGGCTTTTGGTCTGAGGAGCGAGGAGAGACCTGGTTGGCGTTGGTCTCCAACGACAACGTCCTCACCAAGCGACTGGGCGCTGCTGGCTCCGATGATTTCACCCGCAATTGGCTGGCCACCAATGCCCTGGCCTGGGTGCTCCGTCATATCGAAGAGCTTTTGTAAGACGACAGGTCGATGCCCGTGCCGATGTTTGCGGCATGCGTTCTCTGAGATCAGAGGAGATGAATTCCCATCGCATTCTGTTCCTTTTCGTCGATGGCATCGGTTTGGGCCCGAATCGCGATCCAAATCCATTCGCCACCGACGCCATGCCCACACTGGAATCGCTGATCGCAGGCAGGCTGGTCTTGGGTTATGAACGACAGGAGCCGACCCTTCTGGTCAAGGGGATCGACGCCATCCTGGGCGTGTCTGGGCTGCCGCAAAGCGCGACCGGTCAAACCGCACTTTTAACTGGCGTCAACGCGGCCCAGGTGGCGGGATGTCATATGCCCGCCTTTCCTGTCAGACCATTGCCCTCGTTGTTGGCGGAATTCAGCTTGCTGAAGCAGCTCAAAGCCCGTGGATGCAGGGTGACTTCGGCCAATGCATATAGCGATGCTTATTGGCAGCGAAAGCGTCCTCGGCATGCGGCCACCACCCTGGCCATCATGGCGGCCGATATTCCCTTTCGTACGACTGCTCAGCTTCTGGCAGGCGATGCGGTTTATTGGGATATCACCCATGAAGTGGCTCGAGCCTCCTACGCACCTGAATTACCATTGATTACTCCGGAAGAAGCGGGCCAACGTCTGGCGACATTGCTTCGAGATTATCATTTCGTGCTGTATGAAACGTTCTTGCCCGATCTGGTAGGTCACCGGAGGTTGCCGTGGAGGCCTGTGGAGGCCCTTCAACGACTGGATGGATTACTGAACGGGCTGTTCATGATGTTGCCTGAGAATGCCTCCCTGATAATGACCTCCGACCACGGCAATCTCGAGGACCCTGACACGCGTAGCCATACATACAACCCGGTTCCGCTCGTGGTTTTAGGACCGGCAGCGGCCGCGTTTTCCGAAGTGACCGATCTCACCGGCGTCGTCCCGGCGATGTTACGTCTCTTTGAATCCGGTGAATGACATTCTGCATCCACGCATCACGCTGTCGAAAAGAAACACCATGGCCATACCACGACAACCAAAGATAGCAGTAGGCTCAAAAAATGAGCCGAAGATCGAAGCAACCCGATTGGCCTTGCTGCCTATCTGGCCCGAGGCAACCATTGTTGCTGTCTCAGTCCCTTCTGGCGTGCCCGACCAACCATGGGGAATCACCGCTGCCATCCAGGGCGCCTTGAATCGAGCTAAGGCAGCGATGCGTCTTACAGGCGCAGATCTCGGCGTCGGTCTGGAGGGGAGTGTCGAGGAGGGTCCGGGTGACATCCTGTTGTTGACCGGATGGAGCGCAATCGTCACCGCAGATGGACGATGGGGCATAGGCGGTGGCGCGCGCACCCTCCTTCCACCTGATCTGGCGGACATGCTGCGGTCTGGCGCGGAGTTAGGTCCAGCAATCGATCAATGGTTGGGGCGTCAGGGCATTCGCCATCAGGAGGGCACCGTAGGTGTGCTCACCGATGGTCGACTCACTCGCGCGGAATCGTTTGCCAACACGTTGATCCACGCTCTTGCGCCCATTCTGCATCCAGAATGGTATGTCGACGGATGGGGATTTCTCGATCCTCATCAATTGTCTTAAAATAAGACCAAGTTGTTGCATCTTTTGGATGATGCGTGCGTGCTGCTTCTCCCTTCCCCCATCTGTGTGTTGGAAACTCATGAAAAAGCAAATCTCATTGATCTTGTTATTGTTGGTGATATCGGTGTTCGTTGCGGGCTGCTCTCAGGGAATCTTTGGAGGGCCAGAACTGCAGGTGACCCCCGCATTGACGCCTATTTTGCTCGGTGATGCGGCTATGGCAACGCCAGCAGCGCCTGCGACCCGAGCGCCGGTTGCTTCCAACCCTCAACAGATCATCATCGATGGCCGTAAAGTTGTCTCCCAGCGCACCCCCGTTGTGATCGAGGTGCCCATCACGCCAGTGGTGGCGTCAGCGTTAACCTCTTCCCCGCCTACAGCGACCGACGCGCATCCGGCGGCGACGGCAGTTTCATCCCCAACCGATGCCCCTTCCCCGTCCATCGATGCGTTTACCCCAACGCCCTTGCCCCCAACCAATCCCCCGCAAGAGCCAACCGCCGAGGTTGGATACCAGGGCGTGCCCGTTTCGCTGGACGAGACCCTCAACATTCTGGTAGTGGGATCGGATGAGCGACGTCCCAATCAGCCCTGGCGTTCCGACGTCATTATGGTTGTCGCGGTTGATTACACCAATCGTCAGGTTGGCGTTGTCTCCTTCCCTCGCGATCTCTATGTTGACATTCCCACCGTGGGGAAAAACCGAATCAACACCGCGACCTTTTTCGGAGGCGTCAACGGCTACAAGCATGGAGGTGACATCGGCCTTTTGAAGGATACCCTGGCGCAAAATTTTGGCATTCGCATCGATCACTACGTAAAATTTAACTTTGAAACATTCAAAGACATCGTCGACGCCCTGGGCGGCGTCGATATCGTCGTCGACTGTCCCATCACCGGGCGTTTTCCTGTGGAGCCTGGCAGCAGTAAGTTAGTTTGGCAGACCTTACAGCCCGGCACCTACCACATGGATGGCGAGTTCGCTTTACGTTATGTGCGCGAGCGCAAAACCACGAGCGATGTGGATCGTAATCGTCGTCAACAGCGGGTGCTCATCGCCATGCGCAAACGGGCTAAAGAAGTCAACATTGTGCCGAAGATTCCGGGCCTCTATCAGGCCATGCGCGACAATATCGAAACCGATCTCAGCCTCACCGACATTATCGCCCTTTCTCGCCTGGGCTTACAAATCGACACCAAAGATGTGCATGGCTTCAATATCGGCTATCAAGAGGCGGATAGCTGGCGAACCCCTGGCGGTGCTTCCGTCCTGCTGCCTGATATGGAAAAAATCAATGAAGGGCTTAGGACCCTGTTTAGCAAGCCTAGTATCCTGAAAAACCCACGTAAACCTCGAAATTGCCGATGATGTTCGATCGGGAAGCATCATTGGCCTCCAGACTCCTATGAAAAAACACGCTCTCGCCCTTTCCTTCACGCTTTTATTGCTGTTGTTGGTCGGATGCGTGAATCCCTTCGCGTCCACGCCTGTTCCCACGCCTACAGCCACTCAACCACTCCCTACGTTGGCCTTGGCTGCCTTAGAAACGCCCGTCTCGACGGTCGCGGCAAAGGCGACAATACCCACCGCCACTTCCACTTCGACCGCGACACCCTCTCCTACACCC
>WFTO01000067.1 GCA_015485435.1 Anaerolineae bacterium
ACCCCACGGCTCGACCGAGAGCACTGAAACGGTCATCATCAGCGATAATGTCCTGGGGCTCACCGGGCTTCAAACCCCACGGCTCGACCGAGAGCACTGAAACATCAGAAGGTCACCAGGTGACAGCGTTTGGCCACCCGCTTCAAACCCCACGGCTCGACCGAGAGCACTGAAACCATCGACACGCCGCGCACGCGGCGGGTTGGCGATAAGCTTCAAACCCCACGGCTCGACCGAGAGCACTGAAACATGAATCGACTGGTTCGCCCCCGCGCCAATGCCAAGGCTTCAAACCCCACGGCTCGACCGAGAGCACTGAAATAACACCGCGTTCAATGGATACGACTCCGCCGCCAGCGAGCACCGGGGGCGTAAATCGACATCGCACCCCCTTCCCCACCTACTTGGCGTTATAGTCGATACGCTCGTTTGGCCAGGTCATACGCCGATGCTCGCGCCATGTCCAGAGCATCGCCTTCATCGATGATGCCTTGAACCACTAGCCCCGCCAGCCAGTTGCTCTCCACGCGCCTCCACACATCGTGCCGAACAGGTATCGATGGAAATGCTCTGGTATCATCGTTGAACCCCACCGTGTTGTACAACCCCGCCGTCTCGTGGACGGCTTCGCGATAACGGATCATGCCAAAAATGCTATCGAAAAACCACCAGGGCGGACCCAGAAAAAGCGCAGGATAATGACCGGCCAGGGGCGCCAATTCGCGAGAATAGGCGCTTTCATCCAGAGTGAAAAGAATCAACGTCAGACGAGGATCGTTGCCATAAGCATTGAGCAGAGGTTGCAAGTTGCGTGTGAATTCCGATCGGATAGGAATATCCGCGCCTTTGTCAGGACCAAAGCGTTGATAAATGACGCGATTGTGATTGCGTAAAGAGCCTACATGAAATTGCATCACCAGACCATCCTCAATGCTCATACGGGCCATTTCCATGATCATGTGCCCCGCGAACCGATGCGCGTCGGATTCACCGGCCTCCCCCGCCAATGCACGCTGAAAAATCCGTTCAGCTTCCGTGGTGGATAGACGTTCTGTGTAAGCGGTCAATGCCGCGTGATCGGTGGCTGTCGCTCCCATTTCCTTAAAAAAGGCGCGTCGTTGTTCAAGGGCCTGGATATAGCTTGAATAATTGTTTACGTCAATACCGCTCACTGCCGAGAGTTGTGCAATGTTTTCCTTCCACCCATCTGCAAGGATATGCACCACACCATCGGGGCGAAATGTAGGCCGGATGGTTCCATCCCAGTTAGAAGCTCTTAACGTGCGATGATATTGCAATGTGTCGGTGGCCGCGTCGGTGGTGGTGAGCACTTCGATATTGAAGCGTTTGTAAAGATTGCGAGGACGAAATTCCGGAGTCGCGAGTTTCTCTAAGATATGATCATAAATGCGTTGTGCGTTCTCACTGGTTAACTTCTCTTCGATGCCAAAGACCTCGAAAAACTCCGCAGCCAGCCACACGCCCGTAGGCGTGCCGCGGAACAGATAGAAATGATCGGCAAAGAGTTGCCAGATCTTTCGATGATCGCTCTCCACTGGTCCTCCATCTCGTCGCGGGATCCCCAGCGCTTCCAGGGAAATGCCTTGAGAGTAAAGCATCCGGAAGATGTAGTGGTCTGGGATAATGATCATTTCTGTGGGGTTGCCAAATTGGAAGTCGGGATCAGCAAACACGCGTGGATTCACATGCCCATGCGGACAGATCAGTGGTAAAGAGCGAATCGAGGCGTATATCTCGCGAGCAAGGCGACGTTGTACAGGCTCGGGAGAGAAAAAACGATCAGGGGAAAGATTCCAGGTGGGGTGAGGCATGATGGCAACCCCTCTATGAGGACGAATGAAAGGAAAACGCTTGATAAATTTTCTGTGTTTGATTGATGACAATGCCTCTCGTCTGGGCGATCGGATCGGTATTTCGGATGGTGATGATTGCTTCTGTCTGGGGGGATGGCCTTAGCTGGCCTTCTGGTTTTCACTTACGGATCGGGCGGCCCGGATCAATGCGTCGATATTTTCGGGGGGCGTGCCTGGTGAAACGCCACCGCCAAAGGAGAGGATGAAGCCGCCGCCCGCCGCGGCCGCGTCGATGCAGGCCCGGGCCGCAACCTCCACCTGCTCGGGCGAGCCGCGCACGCCCAGGTCGAGGGGCGCGACATTGCCCATCAGGGCCACACGATGCCCCATGGCCGCCTTCACCGCAGCGATGTCAGACTTGTGGGAGAAGTTGAAGACATCGAAGTGGGCCTCGGCCAGGGCTTCATGGAGATGGTCGCAGGGCGTGTCGTTGTGGTAGATGCGGATGAGCCCATCGAATTCGTCGAAGATGCGGTGCAGATGGGGCTCGGCGAATGCCCGATAGTGGGGCAACGACACCATGCCCACGATGTCGTCCAGCAGTAGAATGCCCTCGGGGTTGTGCAGAATGTCCAGTTGGGCGTGGAGCCAGCGGATGATGGTGGCGGTCAGAACGTCCAGGAAGCGATGCACTTTGTCCGGAGCCAGGACGATGCTCATCATCAGATCGGTAATGCCCATGAGCCAACCCGCGGTGACCATGGGCCCGCGGGCCGCGACCATACGGATGCCCAGGCCCTCGGCACGCAGCCGGGCCTCCATGTGTTCATACATCCTCAGCACCAGAGGCATGAAGCCCGCTTCGCGCACATCGGGCGGTGAAACCTCGGCCCAGACGTCGATGTCGGTGATGACGGGTTTGATGGAGGGCGGCGCATCGCGATGGAAGAGAATGCGCGCACCGAACGCGGAGGGCTCCGCGGCCATGCCATATTCCATCCAGAAGCCGGGAATCCAGACCGCATCGGGAAAGCGGTCGAGAAGGCTCAAGTTGATCGCCAGCCAGCGGTCGGGCATGAGGTAGTAATCCAGGGTGTCGATGCCCGCGTAACCGGGCAGCCAGGGGCTATCGACGATGAGCGCCACCGGGATGTGGTTGGGTTCTTCAAGCTTGGCGGCCTGCGTGACATGTTGCCAGGGAGTCGACATAGAGGGCTCCAAAGTTATCGGGGAAACAGGGATTCGCAGGCTGTGATAAGGCGATCGCTGAGAGCGTCGAATCGGGGATCGATCACCTGCCGGGCGGGATCGGCCTCATACCAGGCTACGATCTCCCGCGCCCCCAGAGAAAAGGGGATGGTGCAGGCAAAACCCGGAGCCAGGCGCTTGATCTTGCTGTTATCGAAGATGCGCGGGTGGATTTTGTCGCCCAGCACCCCCTCCCCAATCTCAGGGTCATAGGCGGCGATGAGGTCCGCGGGCACATGCACCAGCTTGGGTTCCACGCCCAGAGCCTGGGCCATGATGGCGTAAATTTGATTCCAGGTCAGCCATTCGTCTGAGGTGATGTGCACCGCTTCACCGATGGCCCGGGCGTTGCCCAGCAGAGGCACAAACCCCTTGGCGAAATCAGCATGATGAGTCAGTGTCCACAATGACGTGCCATCGCCATACACCACCACCTTCTTGCCCTGCTTCATGCGATGCAATGATGTGTAGCGCCCAAACAGTGGGACTTTGGTGCGATCGTAAGTGTGGGAAGGGCGGACAATGGTCATGGGGAATTTCTCCTCCTGATAAGCTCGCACCAACACCTCCTCGCACGCGATTTTATCTCGCGAATACGACCAGTAGGGGTTGTCCAGCAGGGTCGATTCGGTGACTGGTAGGATGGATGGAGGGACCTGGTAGGCCGAGGCAGAGCTAATGAAGATGTACTGGCCAATGCGCCCGCGAAAGAGCTCGATGTCCCGTTGGACCTGGTCGGGTGTGTACGCAATCCAGTTCACGACCGTGTCCCACGCGCGCCCGGCCAGCGCGGCTGCGCCCGACGCATCTTCAATATCACCGTGCAGCACCTCTACGCCCCGCGGGATGGGGCGCTGGGTGCGGCCGCGATTGAGTAGGGTGAGCTGAATGCCTTGTTCCACTGCCAGTTGCGTGCAGGCCGAGCTGATGACGCCTGTGCCGCCGATGAAGAGAACATTCATGGGAAACTCCGGAGATTGGGGGAGGAAGAGGGAAATTGCTGACCGCTAGGTTGAACGGTAATGCGCCCACCAGGGTGCATTGAGATGATGGTCGATAGACGAAAGTAACTGCTTATGTCTGCATTCATTTCCTCGTAACGAAAGTGACGCTGATGGCATGATTTCTTCAAACGTCAATTTTTGCACGGAAATGAACCCGCTGATGGAAAATCATGATGTCTGACGTTTTACGCTCGATGCCATGCCATCAACATAGGCCCGTTTCAGGAGAAAATGCGTAACCAGAGACAGGAAGATTGGCTTCTTATCATCTCCCCCGCGGCTCGGTTTGCCACATATCCAGGTTGGGGCCCAGGGCCGCTTTCACCGGGCGCGTGGCTTCATCAAGCTGGCGGATGATGTCGTCGGAGAGGAGGATGTCTGCGGCCAGGGCGCTGTCACGGGCTTGATCGGGGCGGCGCATGCCCGTGATGGCTGACGCCACCCCTGGCTGATGCAGCACCCAGGCCAGGGAGAGATGCGCCATGGTCAGGCCCGCTTCCTGGCTGATGCGCCGGATGGCTTGCAGCGCGGCGTTGGTCTCCTCCTCGCAGCCAGGTTCGTGATGGCGGATGTGGGGCCAGCGAGGAGAGAAATGGCGGGTGCGGGCCCGGGGCGCGGGCATGTCGTCCAGGATCTTGAATTTGCCCGCGAGCAGGCCGTGCATCAAAGGACTGTAAGCCAGGATGCTGATGTCGTGCTCCAGGCACAGTTGCTGCACGCCGAACTCGATGGCCCGGAAGAGCAGGCTGTAAGGGAGCTGATTGGTTTCGGGGCGGCCCGCGGCCAGCAATGCAGGCAGGTCGATGACGCCGAAGTTGGAGACGCCGATGGCCCGCACCTTGCCCTCCCGCTGCAGACGTTTCATAGCGGCCCATGATGCCGCGAAGGGAATTTCGCGGCTGGGCCAGTGGATTTGCAGGAGATCGAGATAATCGGTGTTCAGGCGGCGCAGACTGGCCTCGCAGGAACGTACCAGGTCATCTGGGGCCAGGTTTTGGGCGCTGACCTTGCTGGCGATGACGACCTGATGCCGTACACCTTGCAAGGCCCGACCCAGCACCTCATCGGAATGGCCATTGCCATAGGCCTCAGCCGTATCGAAAAAGTTGACTCCCGCGTCCAGGGCCGCGTGCACCGTAGCGATGGAGTCCGCGTCGTCCTGCGGGCCCCAATGAAAGTCGCTGGCCAGGCCCCAACATCCCATGCAGATGGTCGAGACCTGGATGCCGGTTCGGCCCAGCGTGTGATAGTTCATGCTACATAACCTCCGAAATCGCGCCACGCTTCCCACATGGCGATGATGTTTTCGGGGGGGACGTCGGCCTGGATGTTGTGCACGGTGTTGAAGACAAAGCCGCCCCCCGGAGCCAGTGTCTTGATGTTGCGGCGCACGTCCTCCCGCACCTGCGCGGGCGTTCCCGTGGGCAAAATCCCCTGGGTGTCCACGCCGCCGCCCCAAAAGACCAAATCCTGGTCATATTCTTGCTTTAACTCCGCCAGGTTCATGCCCACTGCACTGGCCTGCACCGGGTTGAGGATATCCACGCCCATTTCGATGAAGTCGGGGATGAGGGGACGGACGTTGCCGTCGGAATGGAAGAAACGCTTGGCCCGGGGCGCAAGCTGCGCTTGCAAGGCGAAAATCTGGCGGATATGGGGCTTGATCTGCCTGCGGAACATGGCCGGAGAGATAAGCTGGGATCTCTGCGTGCCGTAGTCGTCTGCATAGGTGACCACATCCACCACATCGCCCAGCGCGGTCAGCGCGGTCTGCCAGTACGCCAGTTTGAGTTCCAGCAGCTTGTCGAACAATGCGCTCGTCAGCCTCTCGTCCAGCGCCATGAGCATGAGTATGTTTTCCATACCCACAATGCGTTGGGCGAATTCGAAGATGCCCGCGAACGCGTCTTTCAGCACCACCGCGTAGCCTTCGGCCCGATAGCGATCCGCCTGCTCCCGCAGGCCCGCGATACGCCAGGCCGCACCCATGTCGGGCCATGGGTGGCGACGGATGACCTCGGGCGTGGGGTTGGGGATGGGAACCTCGCGGATGCTGTAATAAAGACCGTCCTGCTTGGGTCGCACGTGGGTGATGCCCCACTCATCCCGATAACGCCAATGGTCCCCCGCGTCCTCCTCGACCACGCCCCAATTGTGGTTGTTCAGAGGATAGAGCCCGCGGGTGTCCACCTGCAGGCGTTGCAGCAAGTCCTCCTCGGGTAGGGCCAATTGCTGGATGCTGTCGCAGAGCTCGGGTTCGGTGGTGGGCAGGCCCAGGGCCCGGCGCAGCTTGCGGTAGGCGACGATGTGGATGCCGGTGATCTGCGTGCTGCCCAGGTCCAGGGGCACGCGGTCGGGCTCCCGATGGTCGAGGGCTGTGAGCAAACGTTGGCGGGCGTTCATGATCGGCTGCGCCTATCCATTTACCAATCCCCGATCTTCCCCTTTACCCCGGCCGCGGCGTGCGCGTCCAGGAAGAGTCTGGCGTGGGGTGTGCGGCGGAGGATGGAGCCAGGGCAAGATTCGTCGATGGGGCCCAGTAACGCCCGCTGCACCGCGTCGGCCTTGCGGGCCTCGGGCACGATGGCCAGCACGTGGCGGGCCGCCAGCAACGCGGGGATGGTGAGTGTCACAGCGTGGGTGGGGACTTCATCCAGGCTCGCGAAATGGCCTTCGCCCACCTGCTGCCGCCGTGAGGCCTCGGCCAGGCGCACCACCTTCACCCACACTGGGTCGTTGAACTCGGCGTAGGGCGGGTCGTTGAAGGCCAGATGTCCATTTTCGCCATAGCCCAGCGCGCAGAAGTCCGCGGGATGGTCGCGCAGCAGGGCAGCGTAGTCCGCGCAATCCTGTTCCAGGCGGCCAGAACGAGCCGGCACCGGGTAGAAGCGCTTCACCTGGACGAAATCGAGGAAGTGGCGGCGGAGGAAGGTGGGGAAGCTGGCAGGGTGGCCTTCGGGCAGGTTGACGTACTCGTCCATGTGGAAGACGGTGATTTTGGACCAGTCCACGTCCATCTCCCGTAGTGCGGCCAAAAAAGTAAGCTGGGAGTTGCCGGTGGCGATGATGATGTTGGCCTCGCCCCGCTCGGCGATGGCCCGATGCAGAATGTCGGCCGCGGCCTGGGCCGCAGCCTGGCCCATGGCTTCGTTGTTTTCGTAAACAGCCACGGGCAGCGATTCAATTTGGGTGGAGAAAAGAAGATCGGTCAAGAGTTTGCTCCTATCAAGGAAGAGGGTGCGACGCACCTTACGCCGCGGATGAAAACGCGCCAGGGGGTGAAGTCATCCTCAAAGATGACCACATCTGCGTCTTTTCCCGGCTGCAGGCTGCCCTTACGGTCGTCCACGTGGATGACCCGGGCCGGGGTGAGGGAGGCCATACGCACGGCCTCGGGCAGAGGGACGCCCACATGCTCAATGAGGATGGCGACCATGCGGTTGATGAGGGTGGTGCTGCCCGCGAACGCGGAGCGGTCGAACATCATGCCTACGCCGTCATGCACCTCGTATTCCATCTCCCCCATACGAAAACGCGCGCCCTCGGGCAGGCCCGCGCCGCTGGTGGCGTCGGAGATCACGCAGAGGCGGTCAGGGCCGATGCACTGATAGGCCAGCCGCATCAAGGTGGGGGGCAGATGTTTGTTGTCCGCGATCATCTCTACCGTGAGGCCGGGATAGGTGAGGGAGACTTCCAGCAGGCCCGGTTTGCGCCACGGCCCTTCTCGCACAGTGGTGGATTGTGCGCTCCAGATATGGATAACGTGGCGCAGGCCCGCGGCGATGACGGGGACGATCTCCTCCTCTTTGGCGTTGCTGTGCCCGGCCGCGGGGACGATGCCCAGATTGGTCAGGCGGCGGACCAGATCGGCCGCGCCGGGCAGTTCGGGCGCAAAGGTGAAGATGCGGATAACGTCTGCGTAGGCCAGCAGCTCCTCGACGCTGCCGTCGTCGGGGGTGCGCAAATTGGTCGGGTCTTGCGCGCCCGCCTGGGCCGGGTTGAAATAGGGGCCCTCCGCATGCACGCCTAGGACCTGCGCCCCCTCTCGCGGCTGGGCCATCCATGCTCGGGCAAACGCGAAGCACGTGGTCAGCTCGGAGATGGGGGCAGTGGCGGTGGTGGCCAGCAGGGAGGTGACGCCATGGCGCGCGTTTTCCACAGTGATGGCAGTGAAGGCTTCGGGCGTGGGCTCGTTGAAGGTATGGCCCACCGCACCGTGGGTGTGAATATCGATGAGGCCGGGTGCGATGATCCTGCCGCCCACGTCGATGCGATCCATGCTCGCGGGCAGCTCGCTTTCCGGCAGGATGGCTGCGATAGTGGGCCCATTGATGAGCAGGGCATGGCCGGTCAACATCCGGTCGGGCAGGACAATGCGGCCATTGATGAGAGCGAATGGGGCTGTTGAAGGAAGTGCTTTCTTGTCCCTGTCTGATAAACTCAAAATCGGCTCCTCTTGCGAGTTTCGTCAAACATCATGCGTCAAACGTCAAAGTAATCGTACATGAAGGCTTCATGACGTTTGACGCCGAATCCACGATAAATTACTCAACACATCGATACATTGAATTAACGCCCGCGGCAGATGAAAAGGGTCTTTGACCGGAAGGGCTACGGTCTGGGTGAAGGGGCGGCCCTGGCGATCCAGTTTTTGGGTCCATTCGCCATGGTTGGGTACAGGGAAATGGGTGAACGCGTAGTTGTGCACCCGCTCGTACCAATCCAATGTCCATGCCTCTCCCGAGAGCTGATAGGCCAGCAGCAGAGCGTAGAGGGCTTCGGTGTGGGGCCACCACAATTTGCTGTCGGCAAAGGCCCACCAGGGTTCACCGCCAGCCGCGTCTCGGGCCAGGAGGATGCCGCCATAGGTTTCGTCCCATCCCAGCTCGATGTGCCAGCGAATGGTGTCGATGGCTTGGCGAATGCGGGCCTCGTCGCCCCAGTGTTGGTAGATGTGGATCATGAACCACATAGACTCGATGGCATGGCCTGGCACGACGGCCCGCCCCTGGGGCGTGTCCATGAGCTGGTTGTCCAGGGTGACGTATTCATAGAGGAGATGTTTTTCGGGGCGGCGGAATGCGGTCATCACATCCTCGGCCAGGACGTGAGCCGTGGCCAGGATGCTCTCATCCGCCAGTAGCAGGCCCAGCTCGTGGAAGGCCAGGGCGAAGATCATGGCCACCGCGTGGGCTTTGGCGCCGGGCGGGATGGCGTAGGGCGCGGTGGCGTAGGAGCCGGGTCGAGCCAGCCAGGCCTGCACGTTCTCGTAGGTGGCCTGGGCCAGATCGATGGCGCGGGCGTCGCCTGTGGCCCGGGCGAATTCGGTGAGGCCGTAGATGGCGAAGCCATCCGCGTAGATGCTGGTGGCCCCTTTCAGCACATGGCCATCCTGATCCACCGCAAAAACCCAGCGACCTTCCTCATCCCGGCCATATTTGCTGACGAATTCCACGATCTGGCTGGCCACATCCAGCCATTCGGGCCGGGGCTCGATGCGGTTGTAGAGCGCGGAGAAGGTCCAGATGGCCCGCAGTTGGGACCACATGTATTTGTCGGTGCTGATGACCTGGCCGTCGTCGCGGATGCAGGTGAGGATGCCGCCGTGATCCCAGTCGATAGCGTGTCGCATCCAGAAGGGAACGGTGCGCTCCAACAGTTCGGCGCGATGGATGGCCAAAAGGTCCACCAGACGGGTTTCAAGGCGCATGAGCGCCCCCATAGTATGCGGCTAACATCTGCTCCATGACCCAGGTGGTGCGGGCCGCGCTCTCGCCGGTGCTGGGGCATTGGCCCTTGCCCATCAATGCATCCACCACGGTTTGAAGCAATGGCTGTTGGATGTGCCGGGGATTGGAGATGGCGAATTGGGTTTCGCCCCGGGCGGTTTCCAGGAGGATGGGGGCTTCGCTAAAGGTTTCGTAGACGATGCGCCCTTTGCTGCCGACGATCTCTGTGCGATCTTCGTCTTTGTAGGCGTTGAAGGCCCAGACGCCGGCGCCATGGACGCCGTTCTCGAAACGAAATGCGCCTGAAACGATGTCTTCGGCCGGATACAACCCCGCCTGATTGCTGGCAAAACCTTCTACCACCACGATGGGGCCGAAGAGGAAGTCCAGGAAATCCAGTTGGTGGGAGGCCAGGTCCACGAAAAGGCCGCCGCCCGCGATATCCGGCAGGACGCGCCAGGGAAGATGTTCGCCTTTCAGCACGTCAGCGCGGGCGACCTGGTAGAATTGGATCTGGACAAATCTTACCTGGCCGATAGCGCCTTCCGCGATAAGCGCTTTGATCTTCAAAAATCGGGGCAGGGCCCGGCGATAATAGGCCACGAAAAGGGGGACGCGTTGCTGTTGGCAGGCGTCGATCATGTCCAGGCATTCCTGATAATATCGGGCCATGGGCTTTTCGACATACACCGGCTTGCCCGCGGCCGCGGCCATCAGTGTGTATTCCCGATGGGAGGAGGGCGGGGTGGCCACGTAGATGGCGTTGACGTCGGGATCGCGGATGAGGGCCTGGGCGTCGTCATACCATTTAGGCACGTGGTGGCGTCGGGCGTAATCTTCCGCCAGGCCGCCGTTGCGGCGCATCACCGCCACCAGGCTGGAGCCCGCGATCTTTTGCAACGCGGGCCCGCTCTTCTCTTCGGTGACATCGCCGCAGCCTATGATGCCCCAGCGGACGTCATCCATTGGTGGGAATGCGGAATCAGTCATAGGGTGCAATTTCCTTAGGACGAACCACGCCAGGGAGGTCAAGCTCATGGGCGCGGTGGCAGCTTACAAAGCGATCGGGGGCGATTTCTTCGAGCTGTGGCGTTTCTTGTGCGCATTGCTCGGTGGCGTAAGGGCAGCGGGGGTGGAAGTAGCAACCTGAAGGGGGATTGGCAGGACTGGGCACATCCCCCTCCAACGGCGCGATCTCCTTGCGCAGTCGGGGGTTGGCGATGGGCACCGCAGACATGAGCGCAGAGGTGTAGGGATGCCGGGGCTGGAAGAATATCTCGTTGGTGGGACCGCTCTCCACGATCTTTCCCACATACATCACGTTGATGCGGTCGCAGAAGTGTTTGACCACGCTGAGATCGTGGGCCACGAACAGGTAGGTGAGTCCCAGCTTCTCCTGCAAATCTCGCATGAGGTTGAGGACCTGGGCCTGGACGGAGACATCCAGCGCAGAGACAGGTTCGTCGGCCACCACCAGCCGGGGCTTCAGGGCCAGGGCTCGGGCGATGACGATGCGCTGTCGCTGGCCGCCGCTGAACGCGTGGGGAAAGCGCTGCATGTATTCAGGCCGAAGCCCCACCAGCTCCAGCAGCTCCGCCACCCGCTCCATGCGTTGCTTGCGGCTCTTCATGCCATCGATGACCAGCAGGGGTTCGCCCACAATGTCCAGGATGTTCATGCGGGGGTTGAGGGAGGCAAAGGGGTCCTGGAAGATCATCTGCATGTCGCGACGCAGGGGGCGGATTTCCTTTTCCGAAAGCGCGGCCAGGTCCACCACATCTCCCTGTGCAGTGCGAAAGAGGATCTGGCCGGAAGTGGGGTCAATGGCCCGGAGGATGGTGCGGGCTGTGGTGGTCTTGCCGCAGCCGCTTTCGCCCACCAACCCCAGGGTTTCGCCTTCGCGAATGGCAAAGCTTACATCATCCACCGCTCGTACCTGCCCCACCACTCGCCGAAAAAAGCCCGCGCGGATGGGGAAGTATTTTTTTAGGTGTTTGACTTGGAGGAGATAGGAATCGTTGGGTTGGGAATCAAACACGATGACGGGCCTCAATCATAGAGAAAACAACTGACCGTCTGGCGGTCGTTGACCTGTTTGAGCTCGGGCGTGGCCGCGTTGCACACGCCGGGCATGAGGG
>WFTO01000068.1 GCA_015485435.1 Anaerolineae bacterium
CCCAATATCTCGCCCGTGGCCAACCGAGTAAGGAATCTCTCCTTCAGCATGTCGCTGCCGAAAAGCAAAAAGGGCGGGCTGGCCAGACTGAGATGCGCCTCCACGGTAAGCGCGGTGGAGCCGCATCCCCGGCCCAATTCTTCGTAAAGAATGGCCGCAGCCAGCGTGTCGGAACCGGCGCCGCCCCACTCCTCTGGGATGTTCAGCCCCAGCAACCCCAACGGTCCCATTTTCTCGATGGTCTCTTTGGGGAACTTATGCTCCCGGTCCACCTCCGCGGCTCGGGGCTTGACCTCCTTCTCCACGAAATCGCGGATCATTTCCTGCAACATGCGGTGTTCATCGTCAAGTCGAAATTCCATAGATTTGCTCCTGGAGTGGGGGATTCCGTTTGCCTTGAGTTCATCTACCAGCGAAAGTGAATCAACACAGGACACAAATAAGAGAACGGTGACAACACACGATGGGGAGACAACTTCGGGTCAATCATGCTGCTGACGCCGCCCGGCGCTCCCGACCGATCACGCGGATCGCTTCCACCACATCGGGATTCACCAACGCGCTGAGGTCGCCCGCGGGCTGGTCGAGATAGGCCGCGCGCAGCACCCGCCGCATCACCTTGGCGTTGCGGGTTTTGGGCAGGTCGGGAGCGAAGAAGATGTCCTGGGGCTTGAGGGCTTTGCCCATGCCCGCAACCACCAGCGCCTTTAGCTCCTCGGCCAGTTCGTCGCTGGGTTCGTAGCCCGAGGCCAGGACCACGGCCACCACCAGTGCGGAGCCCTTGATCTCGTGAGGAACGCCGAACGCGCCCGCCTCCACCACCGCAGGATGGGCCACCAGAATGCTCTCCACCTCGGCCGGGCCCAGGCGCTTGCCCGCCACCTTAATCGTGTCATCGGACCGCCCCAGGATGTACCACTGACCATCCTCGTCGATGGCTGCGAAGTCGCCATGGACCCAGATGTCGGGGAAGCGGCTCCAGTAGGTCTCGATGTAGCGGTCAGGGTCCTTCCAGAAGCCGCGAGTCATGCCGATCCAGGGCTCCCGCACCACAAGCTCGCCCACCTGGCCTCGCACCGGGTTCCCCTCGTCATCCACCACATCCGCAGCCATGTCCACATTGGGGCCGGAGAAGGCAGCGGGCTTGAGGGGCTTGACCACGTTGCCCATGACGATGCCTCCCGAGATCTCGGTGCCGCCCGAATAATTGATAATGGGCCGCTTGCCCTCGCCCACCACTTGGAAGAGCCACATCCATGGGTCGGGATTCCAGGGCTCGCCCGTGGAGCCGAAAGCGCGCAGGCTGGAGAGATCGTGCTTCTTAACCGGGTCCTCGCCATGGGCCATGAGCGCCCGGATGAGGGTGGGGGAAACGCCCAAATGGGTGACGCCATGGTCCGCGACCAGCTTCCACAGTCGATCCACGTCGGGATAGTCGGGCGCGCCGTCGTAGAAGAGCATGGTCGCGCCCAGGATCAACGTCCCGAACACCTCCCACGGGCCCATCATCCAGCCCATATCGGTCATCCAATACAGCGTGTCATCCCGGCGCAGGTCCAGGCCCATGGCCATGTCGGTCGCGGCTTTGATGGGGAAGCCGATGTGCGTGTGCACCGCGCCCTTGGGCCGACCTGTGGTGCCCGAGGTGTAGATGATCATGATCAGGTCTTCGGCTTCGGTGACCTCGGTGGGGGCGTCTGCGGACTGGCCGGGGATGAGCTCGTGCCACCAGTGATCGCGGCCCTCAGTCCAGGGGATGTCTGCGCCCACGCGGCGATGGACAATGACATGCTCCACCGTGGGGACCTGCTTCAGAGCCTCGTCCGCGACGGCTTTCATGTTCACCACTCGACCGCGGCGGTAGGCGCCATCGGCCACGAACACGGCCTTCGCGTCGGCATCGGCCAGGCGGGTGGCCACTGCGCCCGCGCCGTAGCCCGAGAACAGGGGCAAAATCACGCCGCCGATCTTGGCGATGGCCAACAGGGCGATGGCGATCTCGGGCGTCATGGGCATGTAGAGGCCGATGGCATCCCCCTTGCTCAGGCCCAACGCGCGCAGCGCGTTGGCCGTGCGATTCACCTCCTCGAACAGCTCTCGATAGGTCAACGTCCTGACATCGCCCTCTTCGCCTTCCCAGCGCAGTGCGATCTTCTCCTCGACCTCCGTCCCCATCCACTTGTCCAGGCAATTGTGCACGATGTTCATCTGGCCGCCTACAGCCCATCGGGCCCAGGGCTTGCCCCGGGAGAGGTCCACGATCTGGTCGTATGGCTTGTAGAACTGGATGTCCAAATACCTGAGCATCGCATCCCAAAACCAGCCGACATCGGCGATGGCCGCTTCATGGAGCGCATCCCAATCCACGAAGCCGTGGACCTGCATGAACCGCTGCACATGGCTGCCGTTCACGTAGTCGGGCGTAGGGAACCAAACAAATCCCCCCTCGAAAACCTGCCCAGAGTTTGGCGAAGGGTCGAAACCAGACATCATCGTCCTCCTTTTGGGTGGATAATGCGGAAGCCAGAGGTTCAGAGAAGAACGTGGAATTTACAAGCAGAGATCGCGGACGATAGCCCGTCGATGCCAATGAAAACAGAAACGTTGAGGATACGAATGCCTCATCACATGAATTTCTGCGGATTCTTTCTGAGGTTTTTCATGCTCTGTGCGAATCCGTTCCAATTTACGGATCTGCATGCTTGAAATCCGTAATGAGCTGTCGTCTGCTGCCTCTATGAACTTGGCTGGAATAACCGCATGTGTTATGCGGCCATTGGTCAGCGTCTGAGTCCGATCACTTGCGGCTCACCCCAGACAGCCCAATTCCAACGAGAGTTGCCCAGGGCATCGGTGATGAGCTGTATCACCATTGTCTGACCGCTTAGCGTAGGCAAGTCCACCAGAAAATCGTCCCAGGTCGCCTCAGCTTTTAGGTGGGACCACAACAACCGACCGTTGACTCGTATGCGAAAAGCAACCTGATTTTCTTCGGATAACAAAGCGCCATCGCGTACGCCTGCAGCAAACTTCAACTTCAATGCGTCCATGTTCAACGGGACATCGATCTGATATTCCAGCACCGCTTCGCCCGTCACTGGCGGATGTTGCCAGATGGCTGGTCGGATGACCCCTTCACAACTGGCTGGGGCCATCTTCACCTCCATGCCTTTTGCATCCACTGTGGCGGCCTGTCGAGCCTGTCCAAAGTTTTCGATGAGATCATAAACCCAAATCACCTCCTCACCCACATTTTCCCAAACTTCGGGCGAATGCCATTGTTCCTCTTGCCATTTGAGGAAGCTAATGTATTGAGATAGCAATATCAAACTTTCATCTGAAAGATCGGCGATCCGTCGCATCAACGCGTCGATCTCATCTTGATGGTGGTTCATCATCATGGTTATTTCATGAAGGCGCGAGGGAATTTTGTGGATGCCGGGACCAGGCATGGCAGATTGATCATCGCTCGTCCGTAGACATCGTCATAGCGCATATCCATTGTCATTCTAACGCAATACGCCTTTTCCAAACAAAAACCTCATGCACCGGGGATACTCTATCGGGAAGGTTGGGCAAACCTGAGGTTAATGAGTGGCCCTTTTTTGATATGGCGAGTGGGGTCGCAAGTATCCGATTTGCTGTACGCCATGGCTTTCCTCGTGCTGAGCCCACTATGCCTGCATTTTCTCCTGAACAGCTCAGCGACCAGGATATTGATGTGCTGGCCCGCTATATCAACAACTTAGCTATCCGTGATACGGGTCTGCAACTTCCTCCTGACGTCACCAATCATCTGGAATTAGCTCTAAAGGCAGCAACTTCGGGCGATAAGGCTGCCGCAGATAAACACATTCAGGCAGCGTATGACGCCGCCCCAGAAGACGGCTTTGAAGGCCTGCGGGTAAGCCTTTACGACCTTCTTGAAGACATGGTGGAGAAGGGAGATGGACTGGATATAGTGCAATTCCATCTGGAAATTCTTCTGGGCAAGTAACACACCAGCCAAGTCCTCGAGCAAGAACGGAATCGAACAACGCTCACCACACAAAACGGGCGGTCTTCGGAAGAGGGGATCGCTCGTTTTCATTATTATTGGCATGGTAACGATAGCCACAAGAGCGTGCCCAAAACCAAAGAACAGCCCTCAGGGCCAGGTTGATGAGTTGATACCAACGGGCAACAGGAACGCATCAACCAGTGGAAAGCTCATAATGGATGATGCACAGAAAAGTGTAGGTTTTCGTTCATTGGGCATCGGCTAATAACGATGTCATTAGCGACATGATCTATTCTTATGATTAGTTGAGGCCAATTATCTTCATTTACTACCAAGTGTCAATAGAACTCAGTTGGAAGACGTTTTTTGCAGCCTTGAGACAACCTTTGTGACGTTGCCCAAACAACAGCTTCCCCGGGGATTGTGGACCTTACATGCGCACTGTCCTGCGTGAATGCCTGCACGGATACGTTCAATCACTGTGCATTTGTCTGTCGCTTCTAGTTCAGTGCGAATGCTACCCCGTGTGTCTGAGCAATAACAAACGAAAACGTCGTCAGCAAAGGGGTGTTCTGATGCTCGCGTTCTCTCAGGGCCACTTCCTCAAGCACTTGGCCGTCCGCCGAGAAATAAACCACCGGGCAGCCACCGGTCCGGCAGAAAGGGTGATTTTACCCGTGCCCGATTTGGCCGCCCCGAAATAACGGGAGGTATTCTGGTCTTGGGAGCATAAGGTTGGCGGAGACCTCGCGAATGCCATCGGCAGAACGCGCGGGGATGAAACCTTCGGGCGTTTTCTTCATTCGCATGCCATGCAGCCCGAACAGTGTTAGGATGCTGGCGCTGGTGATATCGATATCAAAGATACCCCACCCTGTGTATCCCTGCCGTGAAGCGCGACGGCCAACAGCCCAGTGTCCAGAGACTTGCCAACGCTCCCTTTGCTACTGGTGACGCCGAAGGAGCTGAGCTTGCCAGGATGCATGCCCTTAACGATGATGAAGGGCTGTCTCTTTTTGCTGCCATCTTCATGCCAATGGCTACCGCCTAGCCCCATGCCGCCCGTCCATCTTGCATTGCCTACGAGCACATTCAACATGATGATGACCTGGCCGGTATAGTAGCTATTGGTGTGTTGAACCAAACCCCGATAGAGGTCCACCGCGGCTCTTTTATCTGGTTATTTCCATTGTAATAGGTCACCCCCATGCTTGATAGTCGTAAAATTCCCTTTCGTTGTCAGAAAGCCCCCCGAATTTTTATCGAGGAAGTCTCCGATAATCAGGTTACATCGTCCAAAATGCCCAATTCTAATGCATAGCGCACCAGCTCAACGCGGCTGCGCAAGCCGAGTTTATGCATGAGACGCGCTTTATAGGTTTCTACGGTTTTTACGCTCAGAAAGAGGTTTTCAGCGATCTCATGGTTTCGATACCCCAAGGCCACCAGTTTGAATATTTGCGCCTCGCGTTCACTGAGAGATTGGTATCTGGCTTCTTTTTCAGAAAGCTGTGTAGAGGCGGCATCATTCTGTTGGTCGAGGGTATGCTGAAGCAGCAAAAGGGTGTGTTGTGGATGAAGATAGACTCCGCCGCTATGCACCGTGCGGATGGCCATGATTAGCTCATCGCCCGCGGCCTGTTTGAGTACGTATCCGGCGCTACCCTCTTGCAGTGCCTGACGAAGATAGTCAGCGTCATCGTGCATGGTCAGGATAAGCACTTTGCTTCGAGGAACTTTGGCGTGCAATCTCTTAAGGGCTTCCAATCCATTCATAGTGGGTAGGTTGATATCCAAAAGGATGACATCGGGCTGGGCGCTTTCCACTTTTTGCAAACATGTGGGGCCATCTTCGGCTTCGCCGACAACGTGCATATCGGGCTCAGCCTCTAAGAGGGCTTTTAGCCCAGCACGCAAGACAGAATGGTCATCAACGATGAAGATACGAATCTCGTTCATCGCGCTGGCGCCTCCACATAAATCGAAACTCCTTCGTCGCTGCTTTCTATACTCAGGCTCCCGCCTACCAGCTCGGCCCGTTCGTACATGGCGTGCAGTCCCATGCTGTGTCCAGATCGGCGAGCGGAATCAACGTCAAATCCCTGACCGTTGTCTTCGATGATGGCTAAAATTCGATCCCTTCGCTGCGATAAAATGACGCTGATGGTGTCGCCGCCCGAATGTCGCGCTGCGTTGTGCATGGCCTCCTGAATGATGCGATACAGGGTGGTTTCGACGATGGATGAAGGTCTATCGACCAATTCGCAATGTAGGTCGACGTTGATGTGTGGATATAACAGCATGAATTCTTCGATAAACACGCGCAGAGCGGCTTCCAGACCCAAATCATCCAGGACGCTTGGGCGTAATTCGCGACTGATCAAACGAACCTGCTCAAGAATGTCAGCGACCGCTAGGCGGAGTTCGTTGTTCCGAACCTGACGCTCATCTGCGTTTTTGATGTGAGAAGCGACTTTCATATTCACCATCAGAGAAATAAGGGCCTGGCCGATGCCATCATGCAGGTCTCGGGCAATGCGTTTTCGCTCCTCTTCCTGGACGGTGATGAGTTTTTCCAGCAGGCGCGTGCGGGCCGCTTCTTTTTCTTTGAGCGCCTGTTGACTTGTTTCTAAATCCTCCACCATATGATTGAACGCCAATGCCAACCGCCCAATTTCGTCGTTGGTCATATGGGATGTGCGCGCAGAGAGATCGCCCTCGCCGATGGCTTGCGTGGTTTTGATGAGCTCCAACACGGGACGGGTGAGAATCCAGGTGAGGATGATGGCCGCCAGGATTCCCATCAAGGCGACGCCAGCGGTCGTGGCAATGATCCGGGTGGTCATGGTGTCGATAACGCGATGTAATCGATTTTCGCTCATTCCCAAATGCACCACGCCGATCTCTCCTTGTAAGATTGGCGCGGCGAAATCGTGAATGATACCTTCATTGCTCTGAAAGCGTAAGTGTCGGATTCCGCCGTTTTCATCTTCGAATCCTCCTGAATTCACCAGCGTCAGAAGTTGTGTTGGAAACCCATCCCCTTCGAAGGTGTGGGCGATGACTTCGTTATTAAGATCCAGTACAAAAACATAGGCGACATCGGGATGGTTTTGTTTGGTGTCGATGAGAAGTTGGTAAAGCGCATAGGCATCATCCAATAAAATGGGGTCGACACTGCGTAGGGCCAGATCTCCCGTCACGGAGTAACCCCGATTTTGCAATTCGCTGGTGAGTGTCGCTTTCATTTGTGTCCGCACTTGCCAGGTGACAAAAACCCCCAAGAGCATCGTCAATGATACGACGATACCCATGATTTTTGTGCGGATACTGAAGCTGGAGGTGATCCGCCAGGCGCGCGCGCCCCATTCTTGCAACAGTTTTCGCAGATCCGCTTTCGGAAACGGCGGCGATACCAAGGGACGCGTCATGGTTGGGGAGTCATCAGGGTGACGGCATTTATGAGTGTGCGGGCCGTGTCATAGGCGCTGTCGTCGATGAGCACAAAGCGATCGATGCCCAAGTTGTCGAGCACAGCGTTCCCTTTAGGGTTTTCATGCATGGTGAGCAAAACTTCTTGTAGGCGTTGTTTTTCTGCAGATGGCAGCCCAGGAGGCACGACCACAGGAGGAATGCCGAACGGCGGTGAGCGGCGAATGATACGTATTTTATTGCTTAGAAGGGGATCGC
>WFTO01000069.1 GCA_015485435.1 Anaerolineae bacterium
GATGTCTGGTCAATCGTCACACCGATGAAACCATGGGCATTCTGGCCCTGCATGCCGCCTGTCCACCTGCTGGGGAAATGGATGAGGAAACCGCGGCAGTTATCGAACATCTCTTTCGCCGGGCCGAGATCGCCGTCGAAGACCGACGCTTGCAACTCGATGTTTTCGAGGCATTGCGTCCGATTTTGCCCGATATTGAGGTGATGCAGGCGTTACGTGGGGCTGTACCTTACGTCATTGCGCCCGAACAAGAGGCCTTTGATGCTTTGACGAAACATCCTGAATTCACAGAATGGGTGCGAGGCGCGTTGACCCATTTCTGGGGCGGCCCTAAACTCAGCCGAAGTCCCCTACTAAATCTTCGCATCGTGCGCGATAAATTGACCGAATACGATAATTCGCCAACCAGAGCTTTACGAGCCATCTTGCAAGATGCCATCGAACTGCAGCGACCTCCGGGCGAACGTCAGATGACTACCTCCGAATGGCTTCTTTACAATATCCTGGATTTGAAGTATCTTCAAGGAAAGAAAGTGCGTGAGGTTGCACAAAAGTTGGCCATCAGTGAGTCGGACCTTTATCGTAAACAGCGAATCGCCATCGCCGAGGTGGCGCGGACATTGGCGGAAATGGAAGCCGAGTCTTACAATGGCTCGGATGCACCTGAGGCGTCGAATAATCAAGACCATGCATATTCCTCCTTGGAGTCACCCTCTGGCGCCCGGGCTTCTGATTTGGAGGGTGATTAGGTTTGGTGGTTGTCAAGGAACGCCTGCTTTGAAAATCAGCTTTGGAGGACGCAGATGACGCAAATTGAAACGAATGAACGCAGATAAGTGATGAAAAAATTTGTAAAAATCATCTGCGGCCATCTGCGTTGCGAAGCATCCGTGTCATCAGTATTTCCATCTTCTTTCGTATCGGTGCGGGCGCACCCGCCGTCGGACAGCTTTCTGATGGCGCGACATGAAAAAGCTTCATGGTTTGAATGGCCGTTACTAAATCTCTCGCGCACCATGCCTCCCTCTGATCGTTCTCCTGAGTTATGACAGCAAAACATCGTGCGGCACGCCAGCAACAGATCGTCCTCTTGGGCGCTATCCTCACTCTCTTTGGCGGGGTGGGACTCTATGAATTGGTCGTAAACGCGTCGGGGCGTCATCTATTAACCGCTTTGTTCGGATTGGGAGCTTGGCCATTCGCATGTTTCCTTATTGGATTGGGGTTGAGTTTGGTGTTTTGGTCTTCGTTACGTCGCCGTTTGGGAAGTTATTGGTATGTCGAAGCTCTATTGGGTTTGTTGTTGGTTTATCTCAGTGCGCTGACGATGCTGAGTCTGGTCTTGAAAGCGCCAGACCCATTCATTGCTGCGTTGGATGGCCACGGCGGCGGTTTGGTTGGCTGGACGTTGTCTGATCTCTCGATAAAAGGGTTAGGGTTGTGGCCGACCTGGGTTTTTTGGGGTGCGTTGTTTGTGGTGGGCTGGTATTTGATCTATCTCTACACCCCTTTGCGCTTATTAACGATTCCTGGCGTTTCGATCACCTGGGTTGAACCTGAAATGACGGATGTGGAGGGCGAACGCCAACCATCTGGAGAGGCTGCGCCGTCCACGCCAGCAATATCTCCCACCCCAAAACGCGTATCCAGGCCCACTTCTCGCAAGCGGTCCTCCAGGCCACAAATGCCCGATTCATCCGAGAAGTCAGTGATAGAATCAGCAGCGAAGCAGCCGCGGAGCGCCAAGAAAAAGCGACGCACCGTCCGTAAACCGCAACGCATGCCAACATCTTCCCCTCCTGTCCAGGCGCCCACCTCATTCCAAACCAGAGAACTGCCGCCACTTAGTTTGCTGCAAAAGGTGGAAGAGGAGGACACCACCTATGAGCAAGCGCGCATTATGGCCAAAATCATCGAAGAGACGCTGGCTAATTTTGATATCCCCGCCAAGGTGGTGGAGATTAATGTTGGCCCCACAGTCACCCAATTCGGAGTTCAGCCCGGCGAATACGAAAAGAACGGTAAGACCGTGCGCGTGCGTATCAGTAAGATCGTGGCGCTGGAAGACGATCTGGCCCTGGCGCTTTCAGCCAGCCCGGTGCGCATTGAGGCCCCAGTGCCCGGAAAGCCGTATATCGGCATTGAAGTGCCTAATCCTGCGCCCACCCTGGTGACTTTGCGCAGCTTGCTCGAAGATCCCGCCTTTCAAGAGATCGAAAGCCCCTTGGCCATCCCTTTGGGCAGAGATGTAAGTGGTGGGGCTGTCGCCGCCGACCTGCACAAACTTCCGCATTTATTGATCGCAGGGGCGACGGGTTCGGGGAAATCGGTGGCTATGAACGCCATTATCTGTGGGTTGCTCTTTCATAATGGACCGGAACAGGTCCAGATGATCATGATAGACCCCAAACGCGTGGAGTTTCCTGGCTATAATGGCATCCCCCACTTGATTGCGCCTGTCGTCACCGATCCGGAACAGGCCAGCGGCGCCTTGAGCTGGCTGTTGCGAGAAATGGATGAGCGTTATCAGAAGTTTGAGCAATTAGGCGTGCGCAATATTGATGGTTACAACGCCAAAGTCCCTGACGGACAAGCGTTGCCATACATCGTGATGTTTGTGGATGAATTGGCGGATCTGATGATGGTATCTCCGGAGATTATTGAAGCGAAACTGGTGCGGCTGGCGCAAATGGCTCGAGCAACGGGCATCCATTTGGTTGTGGCCACCCAGCGCCCTTCGGTCGATGTCGTGACAGGATTGATTAAAGCGAATTTCCCCGCTCGGCTGGCCTTTGCTGTTACCAGCCAGATAGACTCTCGCGTGATCTTGGATGAGCCAGGCGCCGAGAAACTGTTAGGACGCGGGGATGCTATCTTTATGGCCCCTGATACGCCAGAGAAACGCCGTATTCAGGGATGCTTTGTCAGTGATGAAGAGATTCGCTCGGTTGCTGGATGGTGGCAGGCGCGTGGTGCGCCCCAGCCCGCCATGTCCGAAGCTTCTGCGTATCCATGGTCTGACTTGCTGCAAGAGGAAGCGCACACGGATGATCTCTTTGCTCAGGCGGTGGAGGCGCTGCGGGGACGTCGGACGATTTCGGTTTCGGCCCTGCAACGCATGCTCAATGTGGGGTATCCGCGAGCCGCGAGATTGATGGAGGACCTGGAGGCGGAAGGGGTCGTGGCGCCGGATGACGAAGGTCGTGGATGGGTTGTTTTGTTGGAAGGCTGATAAGAGGCTTGGTTTGATGGGGAAGTAAAGAAATTCAGGTTGCCTTTGTTTTCCTTACTACAAGACTTGACCAAACATCAACTTTTGTGTATGATAGCTAGTCGCAGGTCGGGCCTTCGGCCCGGCTTACGTATGCATTCATTTTGACTCCCAAATAGGCTCTTTTCGAGGTCTGGACGCATGAGATAGGATGGTTTTCTTGCAACGCAGATGCACCATCATGCGTCAAACGTCAAAATCGTCCATCTGAACTGGCGTTTGGCGTTTTTAGTTTGTTGGATCTCTGAAAAGCGCATCGTTATCGTTCTCTGGCATCTATTACCTTCAAGTATTCTACAGGAGTAAGACCTTGCCCACCATCAACCAGCTCGTGCGAAAAGGGCGCAAGCCCGTTAAGAAAAAGAAGAAAGCGCCTGCGCTGCTGTACAACTACAACGCGCTGACCGGCAAGACCAAGCGGATGCCAAAAGGCAACCCCTTCCGCCGGGGCGTCTGCACCGTCGTGCGTACCACCACACCCAAAAAACCAAACTCCGCGCTGCGCAAGATCGCTCGTGTGCGCCTAACTAACGGCATCGAGGTCACGGCCTACATTCCGGGCGAGGGCCACAACCTTCAGGAGCACTCGGTGGTCCTGGTGCGCGGCGGACGTGTGCGCGACCTGCCCGGCGTGCGTTACCACATTGTGCGTGGCGCACTGGATGCCGCAGGCGTGCAAGGCCGTAAGCGCGGCCGCAGTAAGTACGGCGCTAAGCGCGACAAGAGGTAATTGTGGGTGGATGGGAGAAGCGCTCTCTTTCATAAAGGAGTGCGTGTGCTCCTCATCGTCATCCGGCTTCTTCATTATTCTTCAGTCGCTGGTGTCTTCTACGGAAGGCGCTTTCGCGAAGGTTATCGGACAATTCGCAAGATGCAGGTTGGGTGGGCACCTCTGGGTAAAAGCTCGACAGAGCGCCGAATGTGCCCCCTCGACCCGCATCTTGCATCATGTCTGGGGAAAGTAAAGAGCGGAGTGTGTGAGGATTGCGGTCGTGTTGAGCCCCTGATCCCTCATGCTTAGTATCGCTCTTGATC
>WFTO01000070.1 GCA_015485435.1 Anaerolineae bacterium
CCAATGGTCTGCTGGCTCGGGTATGTGCCCTCTATCACGACATTGGCAAGATGCGGCGCTCGGAGTATTTCTCGGAAAATCAAACGGGTTACAATGTTCATGATGAGCTTTCGCCCCGGATGAGTGCGCGGGCTATTGCGGCCCACGTCATTCAGGGAGCCGAGCTGGCCCGGGAGTATCATCTGCCCAAGCCTATCATCGATGGTATCCTGGAGCATCACGGCACCTGCCTGATTGGGTACTTTTACCAGCAGGCCTTGAAAGAGCAAAAGCACGATGATGTGCTGGAAGAAGATTTCCGTTATCCTGGGCCGAAACCGCAGCGCCCGGAAACAGCCATTCTGATGATTTGTGATGCCGTGGAATCGGGTGTTCGCTCTATTAAAAACCCCACCGAGGAACGGGTCCGGGATTTTGTGGATAAAATTGTGGCGGCACGCTCGGCAGACCGACAATTTGACGACTGCAATCTGACGTTGAAGCAACTGGATACCATCGCCGAGGTCGTTTCCCAGCGTATTGTTTCTAACCTGCATACCCGTGTAGCCTACCCCGCCCCACAAGAGGAAGAACGTGCCGACAACGGGATTATCCCGGCGGGGAAAGGGGACTAAGTGGTTACGGTATACATAACACGCGAGTCGCCCCAAAAAGGCCTGTGTCGACGCGATGTTCTGACCCGTTTGGGCACACGGATACTGGAAGGTGAGTGCGCCGATGACCTTGAGGTGGAGGTCAGCGTTTTGCTGTGTGATAACACGCGAATTCAGTGTTTGAATAAGACCTATCGAAATAAAAATACAGCGACCGATGTGCTCTCCTTTGCGCAAGGCGCTGCTCCGGATACCGACATTCGATTGCTTGGGGATATTGTTATCTCCCTGGAGGTGGTCGCCAAACGCAACGAAAGCCGTGCCGCTATGCGGGATGATGTTCGCATGCTCTTTTGCCACGGGATGCTACACTTACTGGGATACGATCATGCAACGCCCGAAGAGCGTTGTGTTATGCAGGAGAAGCAGGCCCACTATCTGGGCGTGCATAAGGCAGCCGCTTGGCGCACGGATTCGTAATGCAATCAGCGACGGATCGCAGTGACCTTGAGGTGGAGCGCAGTAGCGCATTGGACGAAAACCGAAGCAGTTCACCACGATGGCTCAAACAGGCCCTGATCACATCTTGCTGGATGGGTGCGGTGTTGGTGTTGAGTGGCGTTGCTCAGAATGCAGGAACGGGTGCGGTCTTACCCTCCGCTGATGAAGCGGAACTGCTCAGCCCGGAACTTCTTGTGGCCATTGTTGCCCTCCTCTCCCTGTCTGCATTTTTTTCAGCCTGCGAGGTCGCGTACTTTTCCCTGAGTCCCCTCAACATACGTGCTATCGGTGAGCGTCCTGGACTGCTGAACCAGGAGACCGCCCGCCTTCTCGCCCAACCGAGTGAATTGCTGACCTCCATTCTGATGGGAAATTCCATCGTCAATGTGCTGCTCGGCGTGGTGTTGGCGCTTCCAACGGAAAAGCTATTTGAACAACTTCTTCCCCCATCTGTTTCTTACGTAGCGGCAGTAGCCCTCTGCACGGGTATTCTTGTGGTTGCTGGTGAAATCGTTCCTAAACTGCTGGTGGTGCGTAACAATGAACGCTACGCCCGCTGGGCTTCATTGCCTTTGCGTTTTTGCAGCGCGGTCCTGTTGCCCCTCCGCCATGCTGTGCTGTGGCTGGTTGGATTTTTCTTCCGGATTTCCCGATTCAGCGATCTTCGCCCCGCCCCTTTTATGACAGATGCCGAGTTTACGTCGCTATTGTCCGAGGGTGAGGCCACCGGTGCCATCGAAAAAGACGAGCGGGAGATGATTCAGGGCATTCTCAAGGTGAGTGAATCCATGGTGCGGGAAATTCTCATACCGCGCCCCGATATGGTGGCCTTGAATGAGGGCGTAACCGTTGCTGAAGCGTTGGATTCGGTAATCGAGCATGGCTTCTCCCGCATTCCCGCCTATGGCGAGAGTCTGGATCAAATTACGGGAATTCTATACGCCAAGGATTTGCTCGTCCACGTTGATCAGGGCAATATGGCG
>WFTO01000071.1 GCA_015485435.1 Anaerolineae bacterium
AGCGTCAGATGTGTATAAGAGACAGAAATTGACAAAATACATCCCGTGCTTTAACATATAAACAATCTTTGATGTATTCGCAAGTTTTATGTCCGATGATCGTTTGTTGATTTGCGCCGATGAGCATCCGGAAGCAACTGTAGCCCGTGCGACTGCAGAATTGCTTTTGGATTATGATGCCGCCGCGCGCGTGGCCGAATTGTTCAAAGCGCTCTCCGATCCCACTCGCGTGCGCATTATCGGCTTACTGGCTCACGCCGAGCTTTGTGTGGGCGATTTGGCCCGGATATTAGAAATGAGTCAGCCAGCCGTCTCTCATCAGCTGCGAGTACTTCGCAACTTACGCATTGTTCGCGGCCGCAAAGAAGGACGACATGTGTATTACACTTTGATGGACGAGCACATCCACGATCTGTTCGATCAAGGCTTGGCCCATGTCCAATTTGGCTAAATTCGTTCTGAAAATATTGACGTGGATGATGGAAAATGGATTTGATCTCAGCGTGAACCGAGAGCACAACGTTCCTAATTCGTAAGATGATATTTTTTTGTGTAAAAGCATAAAAGTTTGCTTATATGAACAGTCTTTGCTTTTGTATTTTAAACCGCCTGGAGAAATGAAATGGCGCCGGTACTTTTTGTTTCCTCCCTTTGGATCCTCTATGCTTATCTATGCCTGATAATATGGTCATTAGTGCGCCCAGATCGCCGAATCTGGCCGCCACCCAGGCGATGGAGCTGGCAATTTTTTGTATTCTGGGGACTCTTTTATCTGGGAATTGCTGTGAGCGCGTTCGTGATTGTGTTGGACTGGAATCATTGGCGCGTCCCCCCGGAGATTCGGTTTTGGATAGGTGGGCCATTGAGCCTGGCTGGCGGCGCCTTGGTGGCCTGGGGCGTTCGGACGCTTGGTTTGGAAAATACGCAAGGTAAGGCTGCAGGATTCATCACCAATGGCCCCTATCGCTTTACGCGCAATCCTCAGTATCTTGGGGATATCGTTATGCTTTCTGGGGTGTTGTTGCTCGCCAACTCGCTTTATGCCACAGTGATCATGCTTTTGTTGATTTTATCCTTCATCATTCTGCCTCTTCCCGAAGAGACATGGCTCGAAGACCAATATGGTAAGCCCTATTTGCAATATAAGTCTCAAACCCCTCGCTTTCTATAAGTAGTCCACCGCGGCAAAGCGTTCGTGAAAAAAGATCATCAACGTTCATGGTTACGTTGATTTGATCAATGACGAATATGATTCAATATGGGTAAACGTGGATGGTATGCGTCCATGTTCGCCCGAACGTCTACTTTCGTTTTGATGGCGTCGAAGCACTATCAATTGGTAAAAAGTTAATCGATTTATTGCAGTCGATTTAACGAATGATCCCCTTTTACAACCCATCTTGTCAAATGAACAATCAAATCATGACCGAAAAATTACAAATCGACCTGACCTTGCTGTTGCCTGACATGGAGGATGGCGATGCTTGCATCAAGCTGTTGACTGATGAGCTCGCCCATATTCGCGGAGTTTCGCAAGCCCATATTGTCAAAGAGAATGGAACGGCCAAGTTATGTTTGCATTATGATCCCAACCTGGTCTCCCTTCAGAAAATTGAACGTCTGGCCAGGAATGCGGGGGCGCAGATTACCCATCGATATCGTCACGAATCCATTCCTCTGGATCGAATTCCAGCGGCGGATGCAGCGATGACATTGACCCAGGCTCTGGAGTCACTGCCCGGCATGCTTCATGCACATGTTAATTATGCAGCTGGAATGGCTTATGTGGCCTATGATAGTCAGCTTTTGTCTGGGGAAACGATCGAAGAAACCATTCGCGAGCTTGGGTATCAGCCATTCGTTGCCCCGGCAGAGGAAGCCACTCATGAGCCAGACCATGAAGAGCATGACCATGGCAGCGCACCGGCGTTTTTGCCTCACTGGATGCAAGAGCGGTGGACGTTGATTTTGGTGGGCTTGGCTGGCGGCTTCTTCCTCATTGGTTGGATGGGAGAGCGCTGGTTTGGCTTATCTCCCGAAGTAGCGCTGGTGTTCTATCTTCTTTCCTATCTGGCTGGCGGTTATGATATTGCGACCCATGCACTCCCGGCTTTGGTTCGTGGAAAGTTTGACACCGATGTTCTCATGCTCTTCGCTGCCGCTGGAGCGGCAATCTTAGGTGAGTGGGCCGAAGGAGCCTTTCTGTTATTTTTATTCAGTCTGGGGCATGCAGGTGAACACTATGCCCTGGATCGGGCGCGTGATGCTGTTAATGCTTTGGGTAAATTGATGCCTAAAACGGCCCGAGTCAAGCGTGGATCAGATATTGTCGAGGTCCCGGTTTCCCAGGTTCGGATTGGTGAGATCGTGGTCGTGCGTCCAGGCGATCGCATCCCTGTCGATGGTGTGGTGGTCGATGGCGCGGGGGCGGTGGACCAAAGCCCGATCACCGGAGAAAGCGTTCCGGTTCCGAAGGGGCCAGGGGATGAAGTCTTCGCAGGCACCATCAACCAAGAAGCAGCGTTGCATGTGCGAGTGACGAAATTGGCCAAGGATAACACTCTGAGTCGCGTGCTCCAAATGGTGGCCGAAGCTCAAAGCCAACAAAGCCCTACCCAACGCTTTACGCAGCGTTTTACGGCCAAATTTGTGCCCGCTGTGCTGAGTTTTGTGGCGCTGATGATTGTTGTGCCTCCTCTCGTTGGGTGGATGACGTGGGCAGAGAGTTTTTATCGTGGCATGTTGCTTTTGGTGGCTTCTTCACCTTGTGCGTTGGCCATCGGCACACCGGCTTCTGTATTGGCCGGCGTGGCGCAGGCAGCTCGTAATGGGGTGTTGATCAAGGGAGGCATGCACCTTGAGAACCTGGGCATGGTGAAGGTTATGGCATTTGATAAAACAGGAACCCTTACGCAAGGAAAATTTCAAATCACGGACATTATTCCTTTGAACGGCGCAACGGAAGAGGAGGTCTTATCCCTGGCCGCGGCGGTGGAAGTGCAGTCTAATCATCCGTTAGCCAAAGCGGTCGTGGAGACTGCGGCCGCACGAAACATTGCATTACCTCCGGCAGAGGATGTGGCAAGCTTGGCGGGTAAAGGGATGCGAAGTCGCATCGAAGGTAAACCCATTTTGGTGGGGTCTCCCACTCTGATTCAAGAGGAGAATGGGCGCCAATGGCATGAGGCGTTGGCGCGCATCTTGAATGACCTGGAAGAGCAAGGTAAGACGACCATTTGGGTTCAGTACGATGGCAGGATAATCGGCGTTTTGGCGCTTTCTGATACGCCTCGGCCTGGAGTTCGGGGTGTGATGTTGCGTCTACGCGCCTTGGGCGTCCGACGGCTTGTCATGCTGACCGGAGATCATCAGCAAGCGGCCAAAAAGATCGCCCAAGAGGTGGGGGTGACCGATGTTCGGGCCGAGTTGCTGCCCGAAGACAAGCTGGTGGCAATTCAGGAACTCGAACGCGCGTATGGTCCTGTGGCCATGGTAGGTGATGGCGTGAATGATGCGCCGGCGTTGGCGCAGGCGACAGTCGGCATTGCCATGGGAGCTGCTGGCACAGCTGTGGCTCTGGAAACGGCCGATGTTGCGTTGATGGCGGATGATTTGGGCAAACTGCCATTTGCTGTGGGCCTGAGTCGCGCCAGCCGACGTATCATTGTCCAGAACCTGGCGGTTTCCTTGGGTGTTATTTTCCTGTTAATTGGCGCCTCGGTTGCTGGGGTCATCGCCCTCAGTGGCGCGGTCCTGATTCATGAGGGAAGCACGATCATTGTCGTGATGAACGCGTTACGGCTGTTGCGTTTTCGGGATTCGTAAGGCGAAATATCCCAGTTAATAAACGGATATTGCAAAAAACCGCCGATTATGGACGAGGGATTCGGCCAGCCATCCATAATCGGCGGTTTTCTTTGTGTCGCGTTTTGGGGGAACGATAGGCGGCGTTTACAGGAGATCTAAGGCGGGGGAGACGTTGAGGTCGCCGTGGGCGTTGGTGTAGGAGGCGGTATGGG
>WFTO01000072.1 GCA_015485435.1 Anaerolineae bacterium
CATCGCTGGGCCCGATGACATACACGCTATCGCTCCAGGGGGAGGGCTCAATAAGATATGGGCTGATGCGATCCCAGTAGGGTTTGCGAGTGCCCAGCCCCTGATACTGCACCCGCAGGCGTAGTCTATCCACCCAGGCGTGAGCCACCGCCTCGAATACCGCCTCTCGCTCTGGACGCATCTGTTCCGCCAAAATCGCCTCTGCCGACCTGACCAGGTTCTCGGTCATGGGCTGACGCATGGCTTGGGCGATCTTTTCCAATGCGTTGGCCATGGGCTGCTGTCCCATACGGGTCTGTTGCGACGCCCGCCGGGCCGCCAAATACAAACTCAGCGCTTCACGAATATTGAGACGCACATTCGAAAGATACACTCTGCGGTCGATGCGATAACGGCCTCGGGAGTCTTCGACAAACGGAAGGCCGCTAGCCTCCAGCTCCTTCCGATCTCGATGGATGATGGTGCGGTCCACGCCCAGACGGCGCCCCATTTCCATGTCGCTATAAGCGCGTTCCAGATAGAGTCGCTCCATCTCTTTCAGTCTTGCAGCCCGACTCATTGCTCGAGACATCATAACGAGCTCCTATAATGTGAAATTGAACGGATAACTTAAGAATAAACCATCGTACAAAGACTCACAATGTCGTAATTAACCGGTTGAAAATCAGCCGATAAACATTCTCTGTAAAAAAACCGTGACGACTCCATGATCGGATTGCATTTTCCTTATCATGGAGGAGGTTTGTTGCAAGTTTTACTACAATGCTCATTCTCCATCGCAACAAAACCGCCTCAAAAGAAACCCTCAGATTCATCCACATCATTCCCGCCGGTATCCCCCCGCGCTCAACATCGGGATGGCCCCAGGACACCTACAACAACATCCTCTTTATCCGGGCAACTCCAAAGAAGCACCATCGATCTGTCAAATCCTGAAACACGTTTACACGCTGAATGATAGAGGTTGGTGGTTCAGGCAGCGGAGCCAATGTTCTGTACAAACGAAGACCGCGCCGGAACAACTGCATTGCCCACCTCCCGCCGCCAGATGGTAGACCTGCTCTGGCGTGCGATACTGCACACTGAGATGCGGCCGGTCGCTGTTGTAAAAAAGATGAATGGCCTGCTGCACAGCTTTTCTGGCCGCATGAGCGCGACCACCACGGTCAAGGGACGATCTACGTCGTCCTGCTGTATAACCCAATTATTTTGTAACCATTCATCATTCGGCGAAATGGCGCTGCGGAGAAAATGTGTGCCAGTTAGTTGGACAATCGATCTGTCTTAACTTCTGCAACCTGTACTCCCACCATTCCACATTTCGAAGATCCTCTTGCCCCAGTCCGCTCGAGAGGGATCATCCATCAACCATCCCGTTCCCACTCTCGTTTCCACTGATCGATCCATACAAAAAGCCTCCGAAGTTGTCCTCCGGAGGCTGTGTGAGCCGGGCAGGAATCGAACCTGCGACCCGCGGATTAAAAGTCCGCTGCTCTGCCAACTGAGCTACCGGCCCGTCTTATTTAGTCTATCACAAATGCGGTCGGGAGATCAAAAAATAGGAGTGGGATGAGGGCCAGGATCCTGACACAATCCCACTCCTATCTCTACTTCCTGCCGATCTTTATACTGGCAAAAGTCCCTCTGCCAGGATTTCCTCTCGCACCTCTTCATAGCTCTTGTCTTCCAGTTCAGCCAGGAACTTCTCTGCCTCCATCGCCGCCATGGCGCCCTGGCCCACACTGGTGGACACCTGCTTGAAGCGGTGATCCTGAATCTCGCCCGCGGCGAATACGCCGGGTACGCTGGTGTGACCGTAGCAATTCGTCTTGATGTAGCCGCCGTCCTCCATCTCCAACTGGCCCTCGACAATTTGACTGTTGGGAATGTGGCCGATGAAGATGAACACGCCGTCGGTGGGGAAATCGCTAACCTCGCCCGTCTTCACGTTCTTCAGGGTGACCGAAGCCACCGCGCCGTTCTCGCCCGCATTGATGCTGGTGACCACGGTGTCCCAGATGAATTCAATCTTGTCGTTTTCAAATGCGCGTTTCTGCAAAATTTTGCTGGCCCGAAGCTGGTCACGGCGATGGATGATGGTGACCTTGCTGGCAAAACGGGTGAGAAAGATGCCTTCCTCCAGAGCGCTGTCACCACCGCCTACAACGACGACCTCCTTGTCCTTAAAGAAAAACCCATCACAGGTTGCGCAGTAACTGACGCCTCGACCTGTAAGCTCGGCCTCGCCAGGAACCTGCAACTTGCGCGGTGTGGCGCCCATCGCAAGAATCAACGCCTGGGCGCGATATTCCTTCTCGAACTGCGTCCGCACCACAAAGGGATGTTGCTTCAAATCCACTTCAACCACATGATCATATTCCACACGCGTGCCAAACTTTTCGGCTTGTTTTTGGAAACGTTCTGCCAATTCATTACCGCTCAACCCTTCAGGAAAACCGGGGTAATTTTCAATTTCATAAGTCAACGCTACCTGTCCGCCGATATCGTTCCCTGTAAACAACAGGGGCTCCAGCTGGGCGCGCGCGGTGTAGAGGCCCGCAGTAAAGCCCGCAGGGCCGCCGCCAATAATGATAACCTTTTCCACTTTCTCATCATCAGGCTTTTCAGTTGGTACAACGAACATAGACATATGCAATCACCATTTACTCGTGTGGGGGTTTAAGGATGATGGTTTATTTTTATTGTGATGCGTTTTCAAAAATTTCTTGACCACTGCTATTGGACGCGCTGGAGAAAAGAAAGGTTACGCTTTGTTCGGTGCCAATGGACATCCGTGAAATGCAGGGAGCGACGGCCATGCCAGGGCAACGATTTTCGTCGTTGGATGTTAGTGCGCCTTTGCTCTTGACGCTTTCTTGGAACCATACACGGAAATAATTTCGGATGTCTCTTCCGATCGCAAAGGTCGTAACAAGCCTGCTGCACTGGCCTTTAGGCAAATTTCTGCAGTTTCATCAATATGGAACAGCCGCAACCTGGCTCGGGCCACGTCTTCCCCGGTGACTAGCACGCCATGATTTCCGAGCAAAACTGCGGGACAATGAGGCAGCGCCTTGCTGACCGCCTCGGCCAATGCTTGCGAGCCTGGTAGATAATAAGGCAAGGAGGGGACTTCGTCGCCTAGGTAGAGGACAAAATCAGGGGTGACTGCAGGCAGTGGGCGCGCCTGCATGGCCCAGGCAATGGCGTTGACAGGATGACAGTGGACAATCACTTGTGCGTCGGGGCGGGCCAGATAAGCCGCCCTATGCATGGGCGTCTCGGTGGATGGACGAGGCAGGGAATCAGGGCGACGATAGGGTTGGAAAAGGGGCACAGGCAAGAAATCATCAGGGGTGAGCTGATGAAGCAAGGCCCCAGAACGAGTGATAAAAAGGTGTTCTTCTGTACGAAAACTCAAATTTCCGCCGCTGCCCAATACGAGGCCACGGGCGACTAATTCTTGTCCCAGGGTTATCAAGGCTTGCATATGGTTCATTGCCAATCCTTCCAATTTTCAGAAAGCACACCTCTTCGGCGCGCGCCATCTTGCAAATGGTTGCATCCACAGGTGGGGGGAGCCGACAGATGCGCAAAGATATGCGGCAGCGCATCCAGGACTTGCCTGGTTGCGATTCGCACCGCACCTTTTCCATGGGCTCGTTCTCGGTCCGCGCCATGGGCAGTGACAATTCCAACAGCCGCAAAGCAAAGCTCCAGCTCTTTGGCCAGATAGGTCTCAGGCACCAAATTGAGGCCACGGACCTGCGCTCCCCATTTCAGAAACATTCTCGCTTCGGCCGCTGTTTCGTGACGAGGGCCCTCATCTCCCAGATACACCACAGGTCTGGCTACGTTCAGGTTCGCCCGAATCGCGGCGCTGATGTCAGGACAAAACGGCGGTTTTTGTGAAATGTAGCCAGCGCCAATTCTTTCGAAAAAGGTTGTGGGCTGATGTTTTGTCCAATCGATGTAATCGGTTGGCAACACGATATCTCCGCGAGTGAGAGCGTGGTCCAGCCCCACCATAGATTCCATGGCCAGCACCCGTTGCACGCCCAAATCCTTTGCCGCCCAAATCGTCGCTCGGGGATCGGTACGCGTAGGAGAGCCGAAATAGGGCAAAATCCACAAATCTGCATCACAGGTTGAACACGAGCGCCGGGCGAGCGGCCCCACAACGCCATACGGCGTATCCACCACGCGTTCTTCCACAATGGCCCCCAGCACCTCCAGAGCCATTGGCGGCACAGGCATGGCAAGTATCAATAAATGAGGCATAGGAAAGCATCCAAACAGGTAGATCAGTCGTTTAAACGATTCGCAGCGGCCAAAAGAATGGGAAGACAGGTTTGGGCTACCTTGGGGCCGAATTCTCTTTTGGGCCATCGTCCCAGAGCCCGACCTGTGGCAAAATTCGTAATGTAGCACAGAGAAGCATACCTGATCCCGGCCTCTTGCGCCAAAAACACCTCTGGGGAGAGCGTCATGCCGACGATTTCTGCGCCCGCCCGTCGATAGAGTTCGATCTCGGCCTCGGTTTCGAGCCTGGGGCCCTCGGTGCACACATAGACGCCAACCGGATGGATCGTCATCTTTGGCAACGCGCCTTTTTCCAGTTGTGCGTTGGCGGCGTCGATGATTGCGGATCGCGCCGTTGGATGAAATGGAGGGCCAGCTGCAGGCGTTAGCTTGGGCCGGCCAAACGTCGTCACCCTGGTGCGTGTAAAATCGATCAGATCGGAAGGAACCATCAGATCGTCGACCTCCAGCCGCTCATGGATGGCGCCAACTCCGTTCCACGAAAAGATAGTTGTCACGCCCAATCGATGCGCCGCCCAAATGATGGCGCGATGATTGAGGAATGCCGCAGAACGTGTCAATGCGTTTCGGCCATGACGAGAACAAAACGCCACCGGGGAGGACGCTCCTTCAGGTTGCAAAAGAGATATCACCGGACTTTCACCGTAAGGGGTCTGCACCTGGAAGGGGTCTTCCAAGGGATGCCATGGGCTTAAATCGAGTCCATACGCTGCGGTGCCGCCGATGATGAGCGTTTGAATGACTGGTCGCATATGCTAAAATTCTGCTGTATCGTCAGTTCAACGAAAATCAGGATGCTTCATCTTATGGACAAGGCAGCACTCATCGCACGCAAACATGAAATCATCGCTCAAATCGCCCGAGTTCGCCGAGAGTTAGAACGAGAACGCCAACGGCCCACCAGGCGAAATCAACGGGCCAGAGAACGTCTCGAACGCCAGTTAGAGGCACTTATGGCCGAAGAATATCGGCTGCGTTTGCAAATCGACCGCAGTCGTTAAAGGCCGCCAATCATCGATTATTCTTCGGGCATGGCGAACACGCGCTCCGGATGGCCGGGCAATGTCAGATCTGGGGCTTGAAACTCCTTCATGGCTCCGCTTTCGAGATAAACCGTCACTTTTCCCAACAGCACATTGAGATAGCGAACGACGCCTGGACCGTCTGGCGTGAGCACTTTTTGTCCCACTTTGGGAAGATGTTTGCGGGCGCTGGTGTACAGATCATTTTCATAGGCCAGGCTACACATCAACCGACCGCATACGCCTGAGATGTCGGCTGAACTGAGGGGGATGTTCTGGTTTTTGGCCATGCGAA
>WFTO01000073.1 GCA_015485435.1 Anaerolineae bacterium
ATATGGTGAAGACCGCCAAAAAGAGATACACCCGATCATCCATAAAAACGCCCATCCATCCGAATACCCCCCAAAACGATCGAAAAGTGAATGTGGCGAACCGATCCAGAAACGCCTCCCAACCATATGTGGCGATCCAATCACTGGTTCTGGGTTGGCCCACCACAACCATGTTATGACGCTGAAGCCCTAACGGATCATAAACGCCATACAGTCTCATATTTCGCAACCACCATAACAGGGGGACGAGCATCATGGCCAGCAAAAGCGCGAGGCCCGACTTCCACACCTGCGCAATCCGTCCATTTTGGCGCCATCCATGCCAAACCTGCCACGCCCACACTCCCAAAGCCAGAGGCGCCAGATAATAGGTTTGGAATTTGGTCAACAGCCCCAATCCGATGAGAATCCCCGTGAGCGACCAGGATGAAAACGATGCATCAACGGACATCGCATGCCCAAGCAGTCGATACATGACTACTGCAATCCATAATTCCGCCAACGTATCGTTATTGATGGCCGCGCTCATGGCAATATGCATGGGCAGCCACGCCACAAATGCAGCGGCCAGCACAGCGATATCCGGACGGTGTGGAAACAACCTACGCGCGCTCAACCAGATGAAGAAAACAACCAACGCCCCCAGCAACACGTTGATCAACCGCAATGCCCGAACCTGAATGGCGATAGGACTGTCGCTAAACGCTGCGACGGCTGGGGTCATCAACAAATAATAGAGAGGAGGTTGGTGGCCCTCATAACGCACTGAGGCCACCGAGAGCGATGGTGGGAATTTTTCGGCCTTGAGCTTTTCTAGATAGGCCTGATCATAATCTCCGACCTGCAATTGCGGCAGGCGTCCAGTTGTTACGATGGCGACCACATTGTTGAAGTGCGCGGGCTCATCAGGCGCTTGCCAGATAGGCGTATTCAGAGCATAGCCTATCCCAAGAAGCAGGTAAATGGCCAGCACAAAAAACAAGAGTCGACGTGAGAAGGTCAACACAGGGCGAGTCATGGAGGGTCTGGGTGATGCAAGGTCATGGATTTGGTTAGCGTATCATTAAAAAGCCTAAAGCGATTACATAACCACGCCATCCAACGAACTGGTGCGGTGGATATCCGCTCCCAAAGCGCGCAACTTTTCTTCCAAACGTTCGTAGCCGCGATCGATTTGATTGACATTGGCGATGACGCTGGTGCCTTGTGCGGCTAAAGCGGCAATCACCAACGCCATCCCGGCGCGAATGTCGGGGCTAGACATTGTTTGCCCATAGAGGGGGGAAGGGCCGACAACGACCGCGCGATGAGGGTCACATAGAATGATGCGTGCGCCCATGTTGATGAGCTTATCCACAAAGAAAAGTCTGCTTTCAAACATTTTTTCATGCACCAGCACCGTGCCTTCGGCCTGAGTGGCCACCACCAACGCAATCGAAAGCAGATCGGCAGGAAAGTGCGGCCAGGGACCGTCGTCGATTTTGGGCACAGCGCCCCCCACATCCATTTCCACCTTCAGGCGCTGTTCTGCACCGACAACCAGGTCGCTATCCTCGAGCCAGCAGTTCACTCCCAAGCGATCGCGAAACACATGCAAGACCATGCGCAGCTCATCGGGACGTACATCCTTAATGCGTATTTCGCCAGGGGTGACCGCGCCCAAGCCCAGAAAGGAGCCGATTTCCAGCAGATCGGGGCCGATAGTGAATTCGCCGCCATGTAAACGCTCCGCTCCCCAAATTGTCAGGGTGTTGGTGCCAATGCCTTCAATGCGGGCTCCCATGCCCGCAAGCATATGGCAGAGATTCTGTACGTGAGGCTCCGATGCAGCATTGCGAAGCACGGTCATTCCAGGGGTAAGGGCCGCGGCCATCAGTGCATTTTCTGTGGCGGTGACGCTCGCTTCATCGAGGAAAATGTCCTGAGGATGCAAGCCATTGGGCGTTGAAACCTCGATTCGATGCCGAGCGAGGTTCACCTCGACATGTGCGCCCATGGCTTCGAACGCCAGCAAATGGGTGTCAATGCGCCTGCGTCCAATAACATCGCCACCTGGAGGAGGAAGGTTCACGCTGCCCAGCCGGGCCAGAAGCGGTCCCGCCAACAAAATCGAAGCGCGAATCTGGGTGGCCAGGCTGGGGTCTAGCGAGGTAGTATGCAGTTCACGCGCCTGCAGCATCAGGCTAGAATTTCCATTCGCCAGCACTTCGACGCCAAGATTTTTCAATAGTTGCAACATCGTGTTGACGTCGCCAATGCGGGGCACGTTGTGCAAGGTCACAGGCTCATCGGTCAAAAGCACAGCGGCCAACATCGGCAATGCTGCATTTTTGTTTCCTGTGACGCGCACTTCTCCCTGCAAAGGGCGTCGCCCCTGAATAACAAAATATTCGCTCATAGCGTTCACATCCTTGTGTTCAGTGCTTGTGAGAAACGATTTTGGCGATCACCGGCATGCCAAGCCGCCCATTGAGACGTCGGGCTGCATGGCCGTTCCGCACGGCGATTTCCAAATAGCCCAAGCTTCCTATCAATGCCACGAGCTGCCCTTCTTGTGCAAACCCATAGGCGCGACAGAAATCATCAATGGATTCGCCAGCAATCTCAAATCGCCAAGACTTCCCCTCCGCCAAATGCTCTTCCCTGATATTCGTAATCAGGTTGCCGAACGCATCGATATGAATGACCTCGCCAACAATGTGACCATCGGCATGCGCCTGCGGTTCAGGCAAATCGATAGACACAGGATCATGGATGACGGGTCCAATGCTAGAGGCGGGAACGCCCGCAGCAATATGGGCGGCAAATGGCGCAAATATGTCGCGCCCATGAAATGTGGCGCTGACCTGCGCTCGCATATATGAAGGATTCGCCAGTTCGCGAATCTCATACACCTTGCGATGTTGAAAGATCCACGAAAAAACACCATTATCGGGGCCCACAAAAACGCCTCGATCCGTAAACACGGCGATCGCGCGACGTTGGGTGCCCACGCCTGGATCCACAACAACCAGAAATACCGTGGCTTTCGGAAAAAAAGGGGCCACCATTTGCAATACAAACGCCGCCTGCCTCACATTCTGAGGAGCTATTTCATGTGTTACATCTACTACCTGCACCCAGGGCAAAATATCCAAAATCACACCCTTCATGGCCCCCACATAACCATCGGACAACCCAAAATCAGTCATCATTGCAATGGGCGGCGGAGAATAATGAGGCGAACGAACAATGCTGGAAGCTGACATAAGATAATGTCTCAAACAAACCTGAAAGATGCAGAACCTGATGCATCATTGCTGATGACGCGTTACGTTATTGGGAATATTGTAAATTGTCACGCCTTTCTTTGCAAAGATGGCGATGCTAAAGGCGACAAAATGGTGAGCTTTTGTACCAAGCCGCCGCCTGAAGTTATTGGGCGTCTCTCACTTTTTCGATAGAATGGACGATGCGAACCTATCCCCTTCTCAACTGTTCCCTTTTGGAGGCGCAGCTCAATGAACCAAGCAGCAAAGAAACATGCATTGCGACTTCTTGTGCATGGGATTTATCTTGTAGCAGCAGGACAAGGTGAAGAGGCTGTGGCCAACAGCGTCACCTGGCTTACGCAGGCGTCTTTTGTTCCCCCATTGATCATGGTAGCTATTCGCGAGGAAGGTCGTCTGCATGATGCAATCCAGCGCACAGGCACGTTTTCAGTGAACATCCTGGCGGCAAACCAACAAAACATAGCCCAAACGTTCTTTAAGCCCGCGGAAACAAGAGGCGACACCATCAATGGGTATCGTTTCGAGCCAGGGCCTGTCACAAAGTCGCCGATCTTTTTGGATACGCCCGCATGGCTGGAAGCGGAAGTCCGGCATAGCTTCCACGGCGGCGATCATACGGTCTTCATTGCCGAGATCGTTGAAGCGGGAATTCGCGATCCAGAGGCGAAGCCACTCCCATTGCACGACACTCCCTGGCAATATGGAGGCTAAACAACCTGGCCCTTATTTGAAATATCATGACGCTGGCGCGCAGTGTTAGATTTACCCTGCCCTGTCATGACTTCCGGTCGAAGGATAGGGCGAAAATCAGACGAAATCGGCAAGAATCGCCATTGCGAAGCATCTACGACATCGCTGCGCCCCAATTCCGCCGTACCAACTCAAGTTGACTCGCCATGGAAATGTACAGAAAAATCGTCCGCCCATTCTGAGATTGGAAGGTGCGCAGCCTTTTTGCTATACTTAAGCTAACGCGTTGCGTCACAATGGTTCTTTTTTCCCTTCTCTCCGCATCGCGCCATCCACTTCTCTACCACTCATCAACCAACCTACGGAGGTGTTATCATGGCCTATCTTTTTCCATCCGCTGAATGGGTTGAGACTTTCAAAGAAGCCATCAATGCCAGTGAAGCCTATCGGAAATCAGCTGCCAAATGGGAGGGTGACTTCTACTTCATTATTTCACCAGGAGGCCCCATCAAAGAACCATTTGTGATGTATTTGGACCTGTGGCATGGAGAATGCAGGGAAGCATCCATGGTCAAGGATATGAGTGAAAAATCACCCGAATTCATTATCGAGGGCACACTGGACGTTTACAAGCAAATCTTCGACAAAAAACTGGATCCCATCCGGGCATTGGTCAGTCGCAAACTGAAACTCAAAGGGAATCTGGGAAAGATCATGCGCTCGGTCAAAGCAACCCTTGACCTGGTTAACGCCGCCGCGACGGTGCCAACCACATATCCTGACGAACAATAACTCCCTGAACCAACCCAACCATGCATGAGGGTAACCTAGGCACGAAGAAAATCATGCGAATGCATTCTTCGTGTCTTCGTTATCTTTGGCGGCATCCGATGGCCTGACAGCATTTGCAGCCCACCTCACCTCATTCATACACATCATTTTTCCCGGTCCGTCCTGTTACCCAGGGAGGACCATTCAACTTGCAAAGCCATAAGGAGTCTGGTAACCATGTGGTACTTTGATGCTCCCGAAATCATTTATGGAGAGGCTGCACTAAGCGAGTTAGAACAAATTCAAGGCAAACGGGCTTTTATCGTCACAGATCCAGTCCTCGATAAACTCGGCTTCACAGAGAAAATCACAACGCACTTACGTCGCGCAGGGCTGGAAGTGGCTGCATTCACCGAGGTGGAGCCTGAGCCCTCGCTACAAACGGTGCAGCGCGGCGCGGAAATCATGCGTGGGTTTGAACCTGATTGGATCATCGGGCTGGGTGGCGGTTCAAGCATGGACGCCGCCAAAGCGATGTGGGTGTTATACGAACGCCCCGATCTGCAACCGGACGAAATCAGCCCCATGATGGAATTGCACATTGGACAAAAGGCCAAACTCATTGCCATTCCAACCACGGCTGGAACCGGCTCGGAGGCAACCTGGGCAACCGTCCTTACAGACAAAAGGGATGGGCGTAAATTGGCCCTTGGCTCTCGCGAAACCATGCCCACCATGGCCATTGTGGATCCTGAGCTCACGCGCGATCTGCCTCCGCGCATCACCGCAGATACTGGCCTCGACGCACTAACCCATGCGATAGAGGGATATCTATCCTCCTTTCACAATGATTTTACCGATGGTCTCTGTCTGAAAGCCGTCCAGCTGATCTTTCAATATCTGCCGCGCGCCTATGCAGACCCGCACGATATGGAAGCCCGTGAACATATGGCCAATGCCGCCACGTTAGGCGGTTTGGGATTTATTAACTCCTGGGCTTCGCTGGCCCACGCCATGGGTCACGCATTCGGGGGCAATTTCCACCTTCCGCACGGGCGTAGCGTCAGCATCTTTCTTCCTTACACCTTAGAATATATCGCTCAGGCGCCAGAATTGACGCGATTTCGCGATATCGCCCACGCATTGCGGCTACCTGAGGGAGATGAAGATGAACCAACCGCGGCCAGGGCTGTGATCACCGCCATTCGCGATCTGCAACAACGTCTGGAACAACCTCTCACCGTTGCAGCCACTGGAGTCAGCCGAGAAGATTATGAAACCAGGCTCGAAGCTCTGGTGGAATTTGCCGAAGGGGATGGCACCTTTATTAGCGCAGTGCGCATCCCTGAGCGAGAAGATCTGGAACGGCTCTTTCTTTACGCTTATGATGGCCGCACCATTGATTTCTAGCCTCTCCATCTACGCAGCAACGCCGGCGACACACCACGAGCTAATGACATGGTCAAAGAATTCTTATCCTGGCAAGATATTGATCGATTGATCGATGAGTTATTGCCGCAAATCGCAGGGAAGTTCGAAGTTATCCTTATGGTAACACGCGGCGGCATTGTGTTAGGCGGCATTCTTGCCGAAGTCTTGGATATTCGCGATGTGCTCACCGCAGCGGTCGAATTTCCACGAGATGCAGATATTGACAAACTAGCATGGCCAACGTTTCTTCAATTTCCCAGTGACGCTCTGTTGCGTGGGCGTCGCATTTTGATTGTTGATGACGTTTGGGATAGTGGTCGCACCATCAACACGGTTAGGGGACGCGTGGAAGCGGCTGGAGGGAAACCAGCCACTTGCGTGTTGCACTATAAACCAGGCCGTTCTCTGTTCCCTGACCGCAGGCCCGATTTCTACGGTGCTGTCACAACCCGTTGGATAGTGTATCCCTGGGAGATCGATCGCGGCGCCGATTTTGCGGACCTTCTTCCAGAGGTGTATCTGACCTAAAGGCTCAGGTTGATTGACTGACCAATCTTCTGGCCCTGTCCATCGAGCCGAATGATGGCGTTTTACAAATGAAATCGGCCATTGTGAACTATCGGCCCTGACTGTCGATTCAAGCCGGTCTCTTCAGGCCTGCGGTTAGGGGAGGACTGCGCCCTCCCTCGTGAGGTGTGGCGAGATCGCCGGAGGGCGACCGTTGGCGCGAAGCGCCTGAAGAGTTCGAGTTCACTCGGCAGTACGCAGCCGGACGCGATGCTCATGCTATTGCCTGATGATTTTGTCAAAGTTCATCAATCAGCAGGCCAACGGGCAAACGGACTTTTGTCAGTCAACCAGCCGATAATGTCTAATGTCTTGCGACCTCTCTCCGAATTGTCAAAAGCCTTTTGGAGAGAATGTTACCTATCCCTACAGCAGACGATTTAATCCCCAGCTCATGACCCAATCGATCAGCCAAGGACAACATCGATCGAGGCGCCAAATCCATTTGCCCGCCCAACTTAACACCACGATTCGAGGCCGTCGATGCGTCGCTTTTACTATCGCCTGGGCCACCTCATCAGCGGTTTGCGTGCCCGGCGCCTGACGTCGCGGCCTGCCGGGCCGGTGGTGCAAGCTTCCTTGACGCAGGATGCCTTTCTGGGCCAGTTGCACTCCGCTGGTGAAATAGGGGCACACCGTCACAACACCCACGCCGTAACGCCTGAGCTCCGCCCGTAACGCTCTGGCCCAGGCATTCATCGCCGCCTTCGAGGCGCTATAGACCGAGGTCGTCGGCGTGCCGATCAACCCCGCCACCGACGATACATTGACAATCACGCCCCGGCTTTGCTTCAAAAATGGCAACGCCGCCTGCGTGCAGTATAGCGTTCCGAAAAAATTCACAGAAAATTGCATCTCTGCATCACCGGGCTGCAGAAATTCAAACAAACCAGAGACCACCATGCCCGCATTATTGACGAGTACATCGATTCTGCCAAAGTGTTCGACTGCCCTCTGCACCAATTGTTCACATTGGGTTGCATCGCTCACATCTGTGGGAACTGCGATGGCCCACTCCGGGCCTCCGAGTTCATGGGCCAACTGACGCAAGACATCTTCTGAGCGAGCTGCAAGAACGACTCGCGCCCCCGCACGACGAAACGCCTGCGCAGTGGCGCGACCGATCCCTGTCGACGCCCCAGTGATAATAATCACTTGATCACGAAAATCGGACATAGCAAATCAACCTCCTCCTGGATTTTTTGGATGACATTATTGTAAACCATCTCATCACTGACGCCACGTCACAACAAGCCCAATGTCCACAAGACGCCTCCCTTAAGGGAGCGCCTTTATCATCCCCGAAAATCCGCCACAGCCCGATCTTTTGTGCTCTTCACTCCAATTGATGATATACTTGAAGCAGTCCGACAGCGGGCCTGCCCGCGCCGATACCGATGAACAGAGGAACGCTGATGACGCAGATGCTTCGCAACGCGGATCAGCGCAGATAGTTCATCCTCAGTCATTGTCACTGCCTACGTCTGCATTCATCCCGCCACAACGAAAGGAATGCGGATGGCGTGATGTCTTCGTCAAACGTCACATTTCGCAAGAAAACGAGGCGAAGGATGCCAAATCATGACGTTTGACGTTTTACGTCCGTTGAGAGCTCAGCCAACGTTGCCGCCAAACGCTTTTCGCAAACGACGGCAACGCTATGTTCAAAGCAGGGAATGCCATTCCTGCTCTTCCGCGGCAATACAAGGATGTATTGCTCACAAAACACCGCTGTTTTCATCCAATTGGAGATAGAATCATGTTGCGGCATGCATTAATTGCCCTTTCGCAGAGTCGCGTCATGCAACAATTGACCGTAGACTTCCCTCCCGCGCGACGAATGGCCCGTCGATTTGTTGCAGGAGAGACCCGTGAAGATGCCTTGCAGGTCATCCAAAAGCTGAATCATGAAGGCGTTTTGGTCACTCTGGATTACCTTGGCGAACACGTCACCGATAAACAGTTGGCGCGGGCGAGTGTGGATGAATATCTGGCTGTGCTCGAAGAGATCGGATACCAAGGACTCAACAGTGGCGTTTCATTGAAACTTTCTGCCATGGGCGTTCATATCGATGAAGCCTTTTGCTTTGACAACGTTCGAGAAATCGTAACGTTGGCTCAAAAATACGGACGATTTGTCCGTATCGATATGGAAGAATCCGCGCTTGTAGATAGCACGCTGAACATCTATCGCCGACTGCGTCAGGAATTCGACAACGTCGGCGTTGTCTTACAGGCTTATCTACATCGAACGCGACGCGATCTGGAAGCGCTGATCCATGAAGGAATTGCCGACATACGACTCGTGAAGGGCGCTTACGACGAATCTCCCGACATCGCCTGGCAACGGCGAGAAAAAATTCAACAGGAGCTCATTGATCTCTGTATCACGATGCTACAACCAGAAGCTCGCGACAAAGGGGCGCGGTTGGCGCTAGGCTCCCACGACGACGTCGTTTATAATCAAGTCATTGATTTTGCCCAAAAAGAAAGCATTGATCCTACCAGCTGGGAAATCCAATTTCTGTATGGTATTCGCCGAGACGAACTCCGACGACTGGTCCATGCTGGTCATCGGATGCGGGTGTATGTACCATATGGCGAATCATGGTACCCTTATTTCATGCGCCGCCTGGCAGAACGGCCCGCCAATCTATTATTTTTCCTGAGGGCGGCGACAGGCAAATAAAAAACAGGGCCGCCGTGATTGGCGACCCTGTCAAAGAAGCGACTGAGCACTCAAGCGCACTGCTCGAGATCCGTCCCCCGACAAATCTCTTTTAGTGGTGCTCAAGTCGGCCGCAGGTGACTGCGGCATGGTGGCCAAGGTCCGACAGAAACAGGTTCCCCCTTCCTATTTCTGTGGTGTTATTGTCCTTGGCTTACATCATTCTTGACGTGAAAGAGATGGAAAGGTTACGGGTATTTGCAAAAAAATTCCATTTTTTTCTATTTTCTACAAATTTCTCATCCGGGAAAAACCAGAATAAGAAAAATCGCCACAAGAGACATCCCCACATATTCCAAAACCCGTCTGAATGTCAACAGTTGACGTAAATGTAGCTGAGCCAATCCCACCAGCAAATAAAATCCCACCAACAACACCAGCGCTACTCGGATGGAGGGATAAGGCCAATAATTCAACATAACCGTCAACTGCGCCAGGATCAAAGCGATCACAGCACTGGTCAGAAGCACCTCGCCCAGCCGGGCTAGGCTGCCACGTAGCAAATCCATGGCTAATAACCCCGCGGTCATGCCCATCAGCGTGGCGGAAACCAAAGAGCGACTGCGAGAAAGATAGATGAAGATAAAAGCCAACGCAGCCAGCGCATACGCCAACACATTCAACAGGAGCCTCGCATACGGATAGCTGGCATCCTCAGGATCCACCGTATGATATTCTCCAGCCATGCTAGCCGCCAAGGTTGCTCCCACGCCAAGAAGCGCTATCAGCCACAAGCTTTGGGGTTGGATGATAGGCAGCAAGGCGGCTCCTGTTAGCGTAATCGCCGATGGCAACCCCCAAAATTGATATGTGTGTCGCAATAAAGCTCGTTTGGGATGCGTGCGCAACGCGGCCTCAAGACCAGCCCAGGTGGCCGCCAATGCCACCGCGCCGGTCAAGAACGCCCCGGAGAATCGAATGTCGACAGGGGAGCCAAACGCCCAAAACGTATACACGCGTTCCGGCAACTTCACTAAAAGGCCTGCTGCCAGCGACGTTAACACGATCCAGGTCGTGACGCTTAGATGATTGCGATACTCGCTCATGTCCGCCCATTCTAGAATCTGACCCTCTATCTGTCAACATTCAACCTCACCAAGGTTACTCTCATGCAAACTATCCCCCATAAAGGATGAACGTCCAATGACAGCCAACCCCTCTATCATCGATCTAGACATTCGCCTTTTTAAGAGCGATGACGGCTATCGGGTCACTGCACAAGCGCCCGACAGCGGTCTGGCCGAAGCGGATTTGGATGATAAAACCATTCTCAGCGAAGCATTCCAGGAAAAACTGGCACAAATCCGCGAGGAACCCTTTTCTACCGACAAAGATCTGTTTCGCGACATAGGGGAGACCCTTTTCCAGGCCCTGATTCGGGACCAGGTCCAGGATCTCTTTTTTGCGTTGCTCAAAAGCGCGCAAAAAGAAAACGCTTATCTGCGATTGCGCTTGCATATTGACGAACGCGCCATTGAGCTGGCCTCCCTACCCTGGGAATTCATGCATCATGACGATGTCTTCCTCGGCACGCAAATCCAAACCTTGCTGACCCGCCAATTGCTGAATTTGGATTACGGATCCATCGAAAGTTTGCAGGTTCAAGGAAAGCCCCGCACCCTGATTGTTATCCCCGAAGTATCCAATCTCGATACAGAAAAAGAAGAAAAGGCCATTGTGCAGGCGTTGCATACCGCCCAATTGCCCTATGACGTGCTCAAAGGCAAAGTCACATTGCAAGCGCTCGATGACGCTCTGGCAGCCGAAACCTACACCATCTTCCATTTTATTGGCCACGGCGTTTTTGAACAGGATGACAAAGGGGTCATGCATGGGAAATTGCGGTTCAACGCTCCCGAAGAGGACCTTCCTCCGGGCGAGGATGCGATTTGGGTCTCTGAAACTGAGCTGCAAAGTCTTTTGGGCAATTATCAAAGCCTGAAACTGGTCATTTTGAACGGTTGTGAAGTGGGCATGGTCAGCGAACGACCAGAGGGGGAGGGCTTCTGGGGAATCGCTCCCGCATTGCTCCGAGCTGGCATCCCCGCCATTGTAGCCATGCAATACCCTATTCGCGATGATGTCGCCATCCAATTCGCAGAAACTTTTTACCGCAGGCTCACATCAAGCCATTGGGCTGGTCATGTTGATATCGCGGTCACTCTCGCTCGCAACGCTTGTTTGCTGGCTTATCCTGAGGATCGAGGCTTTGCCACGCCTGTGCTGTATCTCCGCTCCAAAGATGGCGTCATCTTCACATTGGCCTCGAGCGCCACGCCTGAGGTGAACACGCTCTGCGAAGAAACGCCCAAGCCACCTTCCACTTTGTTGTATCGCTATCGCAACCTAGAGATGACCGCGCTGATCGACCGCGCCCATGCACTCTTTAGTCGATTACAGCGCATCGTGGAACAAATCGATAACCTTGCCGCAGAGCCCACAGGTTCTGACGCCTGGCGACTGCGACGGTACAAACGACATCGAGATAAAATAGAACGAGAGCTGGACGAGTTGCAAGATGTTCTGCGTTGGCGCGCTTTTGAAGCCTGTCAGGAACTCACTACACTACGAGAGCGCGTGACCGAAAAAGAAGCCGAGCGCGATGCATTGGAAGAGGCGGGAGAGTATGTCTCTTTCGATTTGAAAAATGACATCTTCGCCATGCATGAACGTATTCTGGCCCTTGAAGACATCCTAGAGGAGGTGCGCGAGGTAATCTCAGAGGTTTGAGCCACAACCAAAAGAGGGACTACCAATACGCTTAACGCGCTTGCATATTCTCGATAATGGTGGCTGTGGCCATGCCATGCCCAATGCACATCACTTGCAGGCCATAACGCCCTCCGGTCTGTGCCAACTCATGAACCAGGGTGGTCATAATCCGAGCGCCGCTGGCGCCCAAAGGATGCCCTAATGCAATGGCGCCGCCACGCGGGTTCACCTGGTCTGGATGGGGAGGTCGAATTTCTGCCATCCATGCCAATACGACCGACGCGAATGCCTCATTCACCTCGAACACATCGATATCCTCCACGGTGAGCTGGGCGCGATTTAACACAGCCTTCGTTGCCGGAATCACCCCTGCCAACATCAGTATGGGATCATCACCAACGACGACGCGCGCCACCACCCGGGCCAGCGGTTCCAAATCATACCGTTTCACCGCTTCCGCCGAGGCCAATACCAACGCGGCAGCGCCATCGCTGATCTGACTGCTATTGCCCGCGGTAATCACGCCACCTTCCTTAAAAACGGGTTTTAGCGACAGCATCTTCTCCAGGCTGGTGTCAAAACGTATCCCCTCATCAATGGTTACCACGCGAGCGCCTGCAGGATCAGGCGTCTCCACAGGAACAATCTCTGGTTGAAACAATCCCTGCCTGGTCGCCCGAGCCGCGCGTCGATGGCTCTCATACCCCAACTGATCCAGCATCATTCGATTCAACTGCCACTTCTCCGCGATAAGCTCCGCGGAAATCCCCTGATGCACCAATTGATAGGGAAAGTCCTGTGGCCATTCTTGAGGATAATCGGACATCATCGGCACACGCGTCATATGTTCGACGCCTGCCGCCACCACCATATCCATATCACCAGCAAGGATGGCCTGAGCAGCAAAATGGACGGCTTGCTGACTGGAGCCGCACATGCGGTTGATGGTCACGCCTGGCACATTCACCGGAAAACGGGCATTCAGCGCCGTAAGCCGCGCAATATTCGCTCCCTGTTCACCAACCGGAGTGACGCATCCCATAATCACATCCTCCACCACATCTGGCTCGACTCCCGCCCGTTTCACAGCCTCTTTCACCGCAATTGTCGATAGGGTGAGCGGCAAAACATCTTGATACGCCCCACGGCGGCGACCAATGGGAGTGCGCACCGCGGAAATAATGTAAACATCTTGCATGACAGCCTCCATTCACAAGAGCCATTCGGGATGCCAGAAGGGTCTTCTTTGCAGCGCGACCCTCTCCCAATGGCGGTAAACAACCTGGCTTGCATGATCCGAACCTCAGCCTGGCGGCCCATCACTTTGAGCCGAACGACCGACGATTTGATTGTAGCATAAGACCCGGACATTCTTCCATCTCTTGCCCTCTGCCCCAGGCATGCGCTATACTCATCAGGATATGATTGAACCAACATCCGCAAACGTCTGCAGCAACTTCGGGCCCGACCATCCTCTTCGGGCACCTGAAACGAGGTGACTTTCATGAGCATTGCTCCCGAACTTCTTGAGATTCTTCGTTGTCCAGCCTGCATCCAGGAAAACGATAACGCCGGTCAACTGACATTGGTCAAAGATGTTTGGTTGGTGTGTCAGACCTGTGGCCGGAAATATCCCATTCGTGATGAGATTCCCGTTATGTTGATCGAGGAAGGGGATCGTTGGCAGCACGCGCCTATTGATTCTTTGCCTGACACCCCTCCTGAGCCGGTTGTCTAGCTCATTTGCTGATAAACCTCGTAAGTCGCTTGTGCGATCTGAGTCTGTGTAAACCGTTCCAGAACGCGCTGTCGCCCCCGACGCCCCAACGCGCGGCGTTCCGCCTCATCTTGTTGCAGTCGACGGAGCTGCAAAGCCAGCATCTCAACGTTTTCTTCCGGAAACACCAGGCCTGCATTCCCAATGACATGCGGAATTTCGCCGCTATTTGAACCGATTACCGGTGTTTCGCAGGCCATGGCCTCTACCAATACCCGGCCAAATTGCTCTTTCCAGTTAGACATGGTGCGCGAAGGCAGGACAAGCACATCCAGCCTGCGATAAAACTTGGGCATTGCTATTGAAGAGAGCTTTCCTATCCAGCGAATCCTGTCAGCAACCCCTAACGCATTGGCCAAGCTCCTCAATTCGCGTTCTGCCGGGCCTGTCCCAGCCAGATGCAGTTCCCATGGCGCAGAAAGTTGAGCACATGCACGAATCAGGATATCGACCCCTTTCGCTTGGATCAATCCTCCGGCATAACCTATGGTAAATGGACGATCGGTCTGGATCGCGGGCATTGGTGAAAAAAGGTTGGGGTCAACCCCGAATTGAGGAATAACAGCTATGGGACCAGAAAAACCCTTTTTTCGCAACACATGGGTCGCATCATGATTGCCGGCCAAGGCGTATCTGGCATGATGATAATTATAGCGTTCCCACCAACGAAAAGGTGGTGGATACTGACGCAATAAATTCTGCCACGTAAAAAAGAGGGCGGGAATCCCGCGTTTGACCGCCAGCCGCATTGCCAGCCAGGTCGCCATGTTGTAAGGCTCCTCATCAATATGCAATAGATCTGGCTTGAATCTATCCAGCTCTGCTGACAAACGAGGATAGAAATGAAAATGAAAGCGACCATTGAACGCGATCGGCGTTGTATGCAGGGTGTATCCAGAGGTGAAAACGCGCTCCAACCTTTGCACCCCACGGTCATCCTTCCAGCTTGGCGGCACCAGCACGGTGAGTTTGAGACCTGGTACGCGGGCAAGCTCCTCGAGTTTCTTTTGATAGGCGCCAACAATGCAGGCTTTTGAAAGCATCACGACATGCATAATGCCATTGTATCATTGTTGCATCATGAAAGAGGAATACCGCCACTTCACTGTTGCCCCATGCTCAGAGCCTGACACTTTCCGATCCCTGTTTTATTGATCACTGTCCATGACCTCATCCACCTCTCAATCCCATCCTTTACGAAGATTGTGGCGCTATGCTCGCGGGAACCGCAGCGACATTTTGTTAGCCACCCTTTATTCGGTGCTCAACAAAATCTTCGATCTCGCGCCTCCGGTGCTCATTGGAATAGCAGTGGATGTGGTGGTTCAGCGCGAGGATTCTTTCTTGGCAAGATTGGGGCTGCGAGAAGTCAATACACAGCTCTTTGCCCTGGCCATTCTCACGTTGGTGCTATGGGTGCTCGAATCCATATTCGAATACCTTTATCAAATCAAATGGCGAAATTTGGCTCAAACGATCCAACACCAGCTGCGAGTAGACGCCTATGATCATGTTCAGCGACTAGAGCTCAGCTACTTCGAAGATCGTTCTACGGGCGACTTGATCGCCATTCTCAACGACGATGTGAATCAGCTAGAACGATTTCTAGACATCGGCGCCAATGACATCATCCAGATAGCGACGACGGTTCTCGTGGTCGGGGGAATTTTTGTGATCATCATTCCCTCGGTGGCCTGGATGGCGCTTCTGCCCATTCCTTTGATTATCTGGGGTTCCATTACCTTTCAGAAGAAGCTAACGGAGCGATATGCCCGGGTGCGAGAGGAAGTAGGCCTGCTCAGCGCCATGCTCGCCAATAACTTGAGCGGCATAGCTGTCGTAAAAAGCTACACGGCGGAGGATTTTGAACGTAAGCGCATCGCCCAGGAAAGCGATCGGTATCGGCGGCGAAATCGAGAGGCGATCGCATTTAGCAGCGCCTTTATCCCCTTGATCCGCATGATCATCGTGGTGGGGTTTATCGCTATTCTTGTGTTTGGCGGCAAGCTTGCCCTGGCAGGTAAGTTGGCGGTGGGCGCGTATAGCGTACTCATTTTTATGACCCAACGGTTGCTTTGGCCTCTGACACGGCTGGGAGCCACGCTGGATCTTTACCAACGGGCCATGGCTTCAACCCAACGCATTTTCAGTCTATTGGACACTGCTCCGCAGATCACCGATGGCCCCCAACCCTTGCCTCGCTCCCGAGTTCGAGGCGACATTCGTTTCGAGCACGTCCATTTCGAATATCCTTCGGCGCACCAGGCCGAATCAGAACAGTCAACGCCGCCCATTATCCACGATTTTAGCCTTCATATTCCCGCTGGGCATACCGTGGCGTTGGTTGGCCCCACCGGGGCAGGGAAGAGCACCATCATCAAACTGTTGTTACGCTTTTACGACGTCCAGCAGGGACGTATTTTGCTCGATGGATATGATCTGAGGGAGCTCAAATTGCACGATCTGCGACAGGCCATTGGTCTGGTCAGCCAGGATGTGTATCTCTTTCATGGCACTGTGCGCGACAATATCGCCTATGGCAATTTCGAGGCAAGCATGCAGGACATCATCCGAGCGGCCCAAATCGCAGAGGCTCACGATTTCATTATGCAACTTCCCCACGGATATGATACCCTGGTAGGAGAGCGAGGACAGAAGCTTTCCGGGGGGCAAAGACAGCGGATTTCTATTGCCAGGGCCGTGCTTAAGGACCCCCCCGTCCTTATATTGGACGAAGCGACCTCTTCTGTGGATAATGAAACCGAGGCGGCGATACAGCGTTCTCTGGCCATTATCTCTCGAGATCGCACCACAATTCTCATTGCGCACCGTCTTTCCACAGTACGCAATGCCCATCGTATTGTCGTTCTCGATCATGGACGTATCGTCGAACAAGGCACGCATGATGCATTGTTGGCAGCAGATGGCCTTTATGCTGCTCTCTGGCGCGTTCAAACGGGCGAACGCGTTGACAAACATTGGTGACGGGCACTTAAGGCATCGATCATCGCCTCTAAAACAAGTTCATTCCTAGTTTCACGTTCTCTCTTTCGTGACCCTGATCACTGCGGAAGTCAGGATCGACTCTCAACCTTCCTAGCAACGGATACCGCAACTGGGTTTGGTTCCAACGTACTCACAAAGTTCACATCTTCTCTCTTTTTGTTGAAGCCGCGCTCAACATGATCTTCTTATGCATTTTTTGAGCTTCGGCGTCATCAAACGTTCGCGTCCTTCGTTTTTCACGATTCTTCCACAGGAGCGCCGCCATATGATTCCCCCAAATTTATCCTCAACTCCTTTGTCTAAAATGATAGGCAGAATCCTGCTGGCTGTGAGTATGGCCGTCATCCTCCTCAGCGTTGGCTTTGTGAGTTTAGCCGCCACAGAAACCGTCGATTCATCCACTACTTCTAGGGATGTTGTGGCTGATTGGGGACATGACGCCAACGCGCTTCTCGCCCCCAATCAGGTATCAGGCACTATCCATATTTTCAAATACAATGATCTTAATTTAAATGGTGTGCGAGAAGTTGGTGAACCGGGAGTGGCGGGCGTCACCTTTCGCATCGAGTATCCGCCCCCGCTCACCAATACCGTTGTCATCACAGACACCGATAGCAATGGGGAAATTATCCTATCTTCACTAGGGGATGGCGTATACACAGTCACAGAGATCGTACCAGTGGGGACGATACCCACGACGCCCGACGTGGTCACCGTAACGGTTCAACAGAATACGACCTCCACCTTGTTATTCGGCAACGCCACCATCCCGGGCGGGATTGAAATTCTCAAATTTCATGATGCCAACGGCAATGGCATCCTAGACCCCACGGAAGGCCCTCTTCCGGGTGTTCATTTTGAAGCCAGCGCGCCTTGTGGCCAAACCTTTTCTGGGGATTCTGACGCCATAGGTCTGGTGCAATGGCCAGATGCATGTGTTGGCGTATGGACGATCACCGAAACTGAGCCATCGAACTATCAACTTACGACACCCGGCGTACAAACGGTGGTAGTGACGTCGGGCGTCACCAGCACCGTGCAGTTTGGCAATCAAGGCTTGGGTGAGCTCATTGTTTTCAAGTTTGAAGATGTCAATGGTAATGGCGTTCAGGATCCAGGCGAAGCGCCCTGGATGGATGTGCCTGTTGGCTACGAAGATGAATATGGCGATACAGACAGTTGCTTCACCGACGCCAATGGCTTGTGCACCTTCCCCCAGATACCGGAAGGCCTTTATACCGTCACCGAATTTCTGCCTCCAAACAGTATGCCCGTGCTTGGCTCTGAATTCACCACGACCGTTTTGCCCGGGCAAGCTGTGACAGTCACCTTTGCGAATCGCAAGCTTGGCTTTTTGCAAATCACGAAATTCGAAGACGTCAATGGAAATGGCGTTATCGATTCTGGCGAGCCCACTTGGCCAAACGTAGCCATGACGATTACGAATGAGTACGGAGATATCGCCACCTGCACGACCAACAGTTTTGGCAGATGCCTGCTGATTGACTTGCCCCGAGGCGTCTATACGGTCACTGAAACTGCGCCGCCTTACAGCGAACCTGTGCTGGGCGAGACTTTTACAGCCACGGTCCCGCATAGTGGATTGGCGGGTGTACGTATTCCCAACCGCAAACTTGGCGACCTAAAAATCGTCAAGTTCGAAGACATCAACGGGAATGGCGTCCAGGATAGTGGAGAGCCGGCGTGGTCTGGTGTGCAGATGACGGTCACCAATGAGTTCAGAGATGTCAATACGTGTACGACGGACGCCCAGGGGGCATGTATTTTCCTTAGTCAGCCGGTTGGCGTGTATACCATTACTGAGGCGTTGCCTCCATCCACATCGGCTTCACCCAGCCCGATCATTACCACTACGCTTGAATATGCTCTGACCAGCACCATTACCTTTGCCAATCGACATCTTGGCAAGCTTGTTGCTCATGTTTTCTGGGATATCGATGGCGATGGGACTCAGGGCGCCTCTGAACCCGATCAGCCGGGACTCACCATTAGCTATGTCAATGAATATGGCGAATCAGGAGGAGCGGTTAGCGACGCCAATGGCAATATCCTTTTGGACACGCTTCCTGTGGGGGCCTACACGACCACGCTTGAACTGGCCAATGATTGTTTCGCAACAACCACGAATCCGGTCGTCGATGATATCACCTACGCCCAGACGACCACGTTGCAATTTGGCTATCGGTGTTTCTTGTATCTACCGATGTTCTTGCGAAATTGGCCCAAACCCACGCCGACGCCCACGAATACGCCGACTCCGACCAACACCCCCACGCCCACGAATACGCCAACGCCTACGAATACACCGACGCCAACCATCACGCCCACGCCTACTGCCACCCCCTCGCCCACGCCCACGCCGCCCACGCCGATCATCTCGATCCCATTCCCGAACAGCGTGGCCATTGACGCAACCACCAATCGCTTGTATGTCACAAGTCGCACCAGTAACCGTCTTTATGTCATTAACGGCGACGACAACACTGTCCTTACCAACATTCCCGTAGGACAGCTGCCCGATGGCGTGGGGGTAAACCCGAATACGCACCTCGTCTATGTCGCCAATACGGGCAGTGACACGCTCTCCATCATCGATACAACGACCAACGTGGTCACAGGCACCATCACTTTTGCCCCGGACAGCGAATCCCTGCAGGTGGCTGTCAATCCAGACACCAACAAAATTTATGTCACCCTGCATGGCAAAAATCAATTGGCAGTTATCGATGGGGCCACGCGTTCTGTCATCAAACTCATCCCTGATTTGCCGGGAGCCTTTGATGTCATTGTCAATCGTCCCGACAATCAGGTCTATGTCAGTGCCCGCGACGGCCGTTTCGTAGGCGTTCTCAACGGCGTCACAGATACCATCGTGACCAAAATATTCCCTCAGGGGAACACTTTCTCCTTGGCTTATGACCCGGTTCGAAAGCAACTGTATGTGGTCATTGATCCCGATAGTCCCCTGACGTACCTACGGAGACTGCCATTGTACCTACCTTTACCGCTATCGATCACACAACGTATTCCGAACCCTAAGGCGATTGTGGTCTTTGAGGTCAAGCCCAATTACGATTTCGGGCGGAGCCGGACGCTTTGGGCCGGCGAAGCAGGCCCCCAAGGAGGCATTGGCATCGGCGTTAATCCCAATACTGGTCATTTCTTCGTCAGCAATACGGCCGAGAATACGTTGAGCATCTTCGATGGTGTGGCGTTGATGAAGATTGCTACGACACCAATGGATGGAGACCCAGGCCATCTAGCTGTGCATCCTGTCAATAACCGCGTGTATATCAGCAACCGCACCGCTAATTTGGTTCGAATGGTGATTGATACCTGGTAAAACAGCCGTACCTTCGTCTTCCTTAACCTGACAGGTTCCCCACCACTAGACGTCTCCCGACGCAACTTTGCTGCCAATAACATGCTCGCGAATCGGCGGCAGGGTGTGAGGAACCTGTCAGGTTGACCTGCAAAATACAAAGAGCGAGCTAAGGACAACGTGCTTTACACCCACATTACTCGAAAGTCCATCTCGTCACGTGATTCATTCATTGCAACCAAAACTCGAATCCATTTTGCGCACGCCACTCCTACGATTGCAACCCCTCAGCGGAGGTTGTGTGGGAGAAGTGTATCGGGCAGTTTTTAATGATGGTCGGAGCTTTGTTGTTAAAGTCGATCGCTCATCCACCCCCATGCTGGAACAAGAAGGATGGATGTTGCAATACCTGGCTACCCACAGCAAACTGCCCATCCCCGACGTTATTCACAGCGAGCCCACATTGCTGGTCATAAGCTTCCTTCCTGGCGCCAGCAATTTCAGCGAACAGAGCGAAATCCACGCTGCAGAACTCCTGGCCGAGCTCCATCATATCACTGCCCCCCAGTTTGGACTCGAAGAAGACACGCTCATCGGTGGTTTACACCAACCCAACCCCTGGACAACAAGCTGGATTCAATTCTTTCGAGAACATCGATTGTTATACATGGCCCGCGTCGCTTACGATGCAGGCCAATTGCCTGAGAGCCTATTAAAACGCCTGGAAAAACTATCCTGCCGCCTCGAAGCATGGTTGGACGAACCCCCACATCCCGCCCTTATCCATGGGGATGTTTGGAGTGGCAACGTTTTGGCAGATCGTCATCGCATCACAGGATTTCTTGATCCTGCCATTTATTATGCCGATCCCGAAATCGAATTAGCGTTTATCACGCTCTTCCATACCTTTGGAGAAGCCTTCTTCCAACATTACAATGAACTCAATGGCATTCGTCCTGGCTTCTGGGACATCCGCCGCGATCTCTATAACCTTTACCCACTGCTCGTCCATGTGCGCCTATTCGGCCGCGGTTATCTCGCCTCCGTCCAACGCATCCTGGATCGACTAGGGGTGTAAAAACGCAGACCATCATCGCCCAGTTCGATCTTTTTATGCCAAAAGGATACGTTTGCAGCCAGTGCAGAAAACCCATCTCCCCCGCCCAGAACCGTTGCCCCCACTGCGGCGCTGATATCGACTGGCAAAAAGCCGTTGGGCGCATCACCTATCTCGATTACATTCCCACCAAACAGCAAAAACGAAAACGAATCATTCGCCTGGGGGGCGCATTACTTCTGATCGGCTTACTATTACTACTTCTATCGGGATGGCATCAAGGATGGGCACTCACTCGTTGGGGAGAATTGCTGTCGTCACAGATATTTCGTAATTTTCAACATGGGATCATCAGTTTGCGCAACGGAGATTGGGATCAAGCGCGCATCTTTTTCAATCAGAACATCCCCTCACAACAACGCGAATCAATCAGCCCCACGCCCACACTGGCCCTCATCCAGCCAACGACCCCTTCACTTCCGACACCAACAGCGATTCTGGGCAGCCCTCTTCCATCGCCAACGCCTCAGCCTATCATCGCACCCCCAACGCCCCAACACATCATGCCCCTGGTCAAAGACCTCACCCACCAGGCCGAAAAACTAGCAGATGAAGACCCATGTCTGGCAGCAGCCATCTTGGAACGGGCACTAGCGCTGGCAGACACCCCCGAGATAGACGCCAAACGGCGAACCATGAAAGAACGATGTTTATACGCTCATAGCATCATCGCCACCCCCTCATCGCCATACAACATCCTTTACACTACCTTCGAACCAACCCTCAACACTTATGCGATCCGGGAATGGGAGATGGGAGCACAGTCACCGGGCTCGTTGACCATTGCCATGGCCATGGAGCCAGCCACCAGGTCCGATGGCGTTATCGCCTTCCGTAACCTCATCACCGGCACCGAGGGCATCTTTCTCCGTTGGCAGAATGGTGTCATCGAACAGGTGACCCTGGGCCCCGATGATCGTCATCCTCGTTGGAGCCCTGATGGAACCCAATTGCTATTTACCTCAGCCCTGCGCAGCCCCAACCAAGACCCCCATCTCTACCTGGTCGACATCCAACTGGGAGCCGTCGAAGATCTAGGGCCAGGACAAAATGCAGACTGGTCGAGAGAGGGCCTTATTGTTTTTCATGGCTGCGATAAAGGCGGCGGGGACTGCGGCCTGAGAATGTTGGACGCTATCACCCTCCAACGTAGACAGATCTCCATCAACCCGGCGGATAATTTCCCATCGTGGTCGCCTGACGGTCGTTATATCGCCTTTATGTCCAGCGGACGCAGTGAAAGCTGGGATGTGTACATGATGGATGTTGCCACCGGTAACATCACTCCAATCAGCATGCATCCTGGGGAAGATGGATTGCCCGAATGGTCACCCGATGGTCGTTCGTTGGCGTGGCTTTCCGATAGAGATGGCGATTGGGCGCTTTACACATGGGAATTCGATTCACAACACATGTGGCGGAGATTTTCCGTGGGAAAGAGATTGCCAAACTGGCAGCAAGCTGGCTTTGACTGGTGGGAATAATCTCTTCCCGTATAGTCTTTGCAGGGCCATTCACCGCAAAGCGCATGTAGATCTCGCGTCGCCCCAGTCAACCAGAAAATGCCTGCATCAGCACGCATCCACCTCCAAGAATGCTCTACACCCGCACAAATTCATGTTGTAGCGGCAGCGTCGTGATCTCCGCCCATCCCTCATGAATATAGACGTCGATCTCAAGACGAACGCCAAATGATTTCAGATAAATACCGGGTTCAATGGTAAACCCGATGTGGGGAATGATCTGACGGGTGTCTCGCGTTTCTAAGTTATCGATATTTACGCCAGCGCCGTGGATGTCGGTGTCTAAACTATGTCCCGTCCGATGGATGAACGCATCGCCGTAACCAGCCTGACGGATGACTTCCCTCGCCACATCATCCACTTCCCAACCATGCACCGGTTCTCCCGAGCGAATTCTAGCGTCAAGCCATTCAAACGCGACGTCCCTAGCTCGAGCTACAACATCGAACACCTCTTGCACGCGCGTTGGCGGCCTCATGCCAGCATACCCCATCCAGGTCATATCGGCGTATACAGCGCCTGTTTGTTTTCGCTTGCCCCACAAATCGATGAGAATAATGTCCCCTGGCTGAATCGTACTTGCCCGTTCAGGGGTTGGGGTGTAGTGAGGATCGCCACAGTGTTCGTTCACAGCGACAATGGGTGGATGTCCTGGGGCCAGATCATGATCTCGCAAATACGTCATGATCAGCTGCTGAACATCCACTTCGGTGATGGCCACGCCCTTTTGCAGATGATAACGTATCGCATCAAATGCCGCGTCCTTCGCAGCCATGCAAATATCCACCGCCTGACGATGGCTCTGCAACTGGGTTGGCGTCCACACGGCATAAATTGCCTGAATCAAATCAGCCGAAGCATGCAGCTCATAACCTAGTCGCCGGAGCTGATCCGCGGTGCCTGCATCGATCCATGAAACATAGGGGATGCCACAATCGGGTGAATATTCGCAAGCGATAGGTCCAGCCCCCTCCGTCAGTTCCAACAACCCACGTTCAAAAGATCGCCATGATTTATACGTCACAAAACGTGAACGGCCCTCTGCGAATTGCCCCCGTTCAATGGCGTGAACCAACCAGGCAGGCTCTCCTCGGGCGGGAATCCAATACACCCAACGACGAGACAACATAGCCTGATCGGGCAGAGGCGCGATGCGTTGTGCAATGGGATTCAGCATCTGAAACCCGTAAAGCAACCAGCCTTTCAAACCCTGTTGGCGCAACATGCGTTGGATTTTAGCCTGTTTTTCGGGTGACATAGCCGTTTTCCTTTTCAGAAAGATTGGGGGATAATGAAACGGTCGGACCAGGAGATCATCCATTGGAATTTTTCGACATCATCCCTAGCTTCAAGGGTCAAAGCATTCATTTCAGGTGACCATGAAACGACTTTCTTTACTCTTTGGCTTACGCCCCAAAGACATGCGGCGTTTATTGGTAGCCATCGTACTTATCATCGCCATCATCATGATCGGCACCCTGGGCTACATGCTTACAGCGCATTTGGATTGGCTCAATGCGTTGTATATGACCGTTATCACCATTTCGACGGTGGGTTATGGCGAACTTGGCGATGTCGGTCGCAACACCAGAGTGTTCACCATTATGCTCATTTTCGCCACCATGATTTGGGGCGCCTGGGCCATCGAATCGTTGTTATCCTCTATCCTCAGCGAAGAATTCCGAGAAGCCGTTTTACAATTACGCTCCATTCGTAAGGTACGTTCTATGGAAAACCACACGATCCTCTGCGGTTTTGGTCGCATTGGCGAGGCTGCAGCCTCAGAACTAAAGCGGAACCAGGAACTCTTTGTGGTCATCGAAAAAGATCCTGAAGTCATCGACAGACTGCGGGAATTAGGATACCATGTGATCAGTGGCGATGCCACTGAGGACGGTCCGCTCCTGGCCGCGGGCATCAAACAAGCATCGCGCTTGCTTACCACATTGGATGAAGATAACGCCAACATCGTCACCGTGTTAAGCGCTCGAGAGCTCAATCCACGGATATGGATCGCCAGCCGTCTGGTTCGGCATGACAATTATCGCAAATTATTACGCGCCGGCGCCAATGAGGTGGTATCCCCTTACGATTATGGGGGACGTCGCCTGGCCTTGACCCTATTGCGCCCGCATGTGGCGGAATTCCTCAGCGAAGTAGTCTTCGATGAAGGCCGCGGCGCCGAAATGGATGAGCTCCGTGTAGAAGAAGATTCGGAGCTTGCAGGAAAAACACTGGCTCAGGCCAATCTGCGACAGCGTTTCGGCATTACGGTCATCGCTTTGTATCATTGTCTCGAAGAAAGACCCCAACGCCCGACCGGCAAATTCGAACTAAATCCCGGTCCCGATACCATCCTTTCCCCCGGCGATGTGTTGATCATTGTGGGCACGGCTGAACAATTGCATCGCCTCCATCAGGCCCTGCGGGCCTAGCCCACACCCATTCAGTCTCCTTATCGACACCTCCCACATTCACGGAGAAAGTGATTATGAACGTTTATGATGCTGTACGCACCAAACGCGCGATCAGAAAATTTGCAGACAAGCCCATCCCCGAAGAAACACTGCTCCGGATTTTAAATGCCGGAAGATTGGCGGGCAGCTCCAAAAATTCCCAGCCCTGGCATTTTATCGTTATCCGAGATCGGCAACGCCTTTTTGAATTGAGTACTTGTGGACAATGGGCAGGCCATTTGGCAGGCGCCGCGGTCGGCATTGCATTGGTGACGGGGGATTGGCGAGAACGCTGGCCTGTGGCATTTGATCTCGGTCGAGCCGCACAAAACATGATGCTGACCGCCCACGAAATGGGTATCGGCTCGGTCATCGCCAATATCTACGATATGGAGAAAGCGCACAGGCTACTCCAACTTCCCGCGGACAAAATGTGCTACGCCGCCATCTCATTCGGTTATCCTGCGGATCCCGACGTCCTGAAACGCCCCCCACGCAAAGGCCGCAAACGTGCACTTGAAGAGGTGGTTCACTGGGAAGTGTGGTAAGGCCCTCCCGTGGAACTATTTCCTCCCAAACCAGAATTGATCTTCCTGAATCCCTTGCTTTCCATTCTTGCTCAATTGTCAGGAACCGCCGATGTCGCCCTCAGTATTTGTTACTCGTATGCTCCCAGAACCTGCTATGGAACGACTTCAAGTCGCCGATGTCGATCTCGAGGTCTGGCCTGAACCCGATCCGCCATCCTACGAAACCTTGTTGCACCGCGCCCGGGGACGCCACGGCCTGTTGACCTTGTTAACCGACCGCATCGATGCAAACCTGCTTGATGCCGTTGGCCCACAACTGCAGGTCATCAGCCAAATGGCCGTGGGCGTTGATAACATCGATCTGCAGGCCTGTACCGAGCGCGGCATTCCAGTGGGCCATACACCGGGCGTGCTCTCCGATGCCGTGGCAGATCTCACCATCGGTCTGATGATCGCCACCGCGCGGCGATTCTTCGAGGCCGCGGCCGATCTCAAAGCGGGTAGATGGCGCACCTGGTCCCCCATGGGTTGGGTCGGCCCCGATCTGCATGGCAGCACCGTCGGCATTATTGGACTTGGCAGAATTGGCCAGGCCGTGGCTCGACGCCTGCAAGGATTCAACGTCCGCATCCTCTACCACAATCGCCATCAACATCCGGCCGCCGACGCTCTGGGCGCGACCTGGGTCACGCTTGATGAACTCCTTGCCACCAGCGACTTCGTGTCCCTGCACTGCCCCTATACCCCCGACACCCACCACCTCATCAATGCCGACGCCCTGGCCACCATGAAACCCACCGCCATTCTTATCAACACCGCCCGCGGAGGCGTCGTCGATCAAGACGCTCTGCTGAAAGCACTGAGGGAAGGAAGCATCCTTGCAGCCGGGCTCGATGTGTTCACCCCCGAGCCACTGCCTTCAACGCACCCATTGCTCACCTTGCCAAATGTCGTCGCCTTGCCCCATATCGGCAGCGCCAGCATCAGCACACGGATCAACATGGCGCTAATGGCGGTTGACAATTTACTCGCCGGGCTCGCCGGACAACCCCTGCCCCACTGCGCCAATCCCGAAGTATACCAACCACCAACGCCTTGATTATGTTTCAACGGTATTTGAAGACGCAGTCAAAGGCTTTCGGGCCAGGATGGCGCTATTGCAATCCTCATGATCCTGGCCGCCAGGAGGCAGTCGACGCTCCTCGTAAGCCAACCACTCCCAATCAGCAAACAGACGAGTGAATTCACCTGGCTGCAAAAGAAATCCACGTTGAAAATCGGAACGGATGCGCGCCCAATCAGTATGAAATGTCCGATATAGAACCAACCCTCCAGGCTGCAAAGCATCCCAAAAGGTTGCTATCAGCTCTCTGTTGAGATAACGCGTCACCAAAATGAGATCATAGATGTTGGATTCAGGACGCCAAACCGACAAATCCGCCTGAATTAAACGCACGCGATCCTGCAACCCTTCGAACTCAACGAGTTCGGCCAATCGCCGCAATCCTTCATAGCTGATATCCACGGCGTCCACCCGATACCCAAGGCGGGCGAGCCAAAGCGTATGCCGCCCGCGGCCACAAGCCACATCAAGAGCATGTCCTCCGGACAAATAACGCTGATGCGCCAGGACCCATGGATCCGGCCGGAGCCCGCCAGCATGATGACCTTCTCGATAGCGTTTATCCCAACGGGACTGATCATAGCTGAGCTTGGCGACACTGGGATGCTGAATGATCTTCATCATTCTGAGATTTTAGCATGATTAGGGTAAAATAGCAGAAGTTTGTCGCTGCCTTCTGCACGCGTTCATCCACCCTTTCTTGTCATGAAACGCCTACTTCTTCTCACCTTCAGCCTCCTCCTCATCGCCGGAGGCGTCTCAGGATGCTTGAGTTTTTCTACGCCACTCCCCGCCCTGGATGGTGCCGAACCCGTTCCTGATATCACGCTTCCCACCCCCGACGGGGAAATGCTCTCTCTATCCGATTATCAGGGCCAGGTCATCTTCCTCAACTTTTGGGGCACTTATTGCCCACCGTGTGTCGCCGAACTTCCTGACATCCAAAACGTCTACGAAGCTCTCCAGGATCAAAATTTTGTTGTCATCGGATTGAATGTGGAAGAAAAGCCGGAAAAAGTCAAAGCATTCATTACGGAACACCACATCACCTTCCCCATCATCATTTCTCCCGACGCCACTGTCAATCCCTTATACCAACTGAAACGCATGCCCACCACCTGGTTTATCGATCGAGAGGGCATCTTACGCGGCAAAATCGAAGGACAGATGAGCGAAGACATGGCCCTGAAAATCGCTCGCAAACTCCTTGAAGAACAACCCTGAATCCACACCCCCATACATCCATCCCTATCATCCGCCATCATCACCAGAACTCCTATGTCAAACTTTCCACCCGTCGATGAACAACTCACCATCCTTATGAGAGGCGTCGATTTCGGCGACCCTCAAACATACAAAAACATGGAGGCCGAACTGCGGCAACGGCTGCAAGAAAGCTACGACACAGGCCGCCCACTACGCGTCTACTGTGGATATGATCCAACCTCGCCGGATTTGCATCTTGGCCACACCGTCACCATGCGGAAACTGCGGCAGTTTCAGGATTTAGGCCACCACGCCATCTTCCTGATTGGCAC
>WFTO01000074.1 GCA_015485435.1 Anaerolineae bacterium
GAGCAAAGAGATTCCAAATATCTCGAATCGTCGTCAGAATGCATTGCTGATTATCCTCCCGCGCTTCGCGATCGGGGCTGTGTGCGAAGTGCTATAAATAGTTCAAGACCAGATTTTGGAGCACCGCGCCTATGTCATATCCCATGGGACCAAAAAACGCGAACTCAGGATCGATGACCCGGGTGTCCTCCTCGTTGAGCATAATGGAGCCTGTATGCAAATCCGCATGAATCAACGCCTCGGCATGATTCATGTAGCTGTTTTTCATTTCGGCAATCTCTAGTTTCAACCGCGCATCAGAACGAACCGCCATGACCTCATCATCCACGAGAGGATTCCAGTTGTTTTCTTCCGATTCTTTGTAGGGATTGGTGTAAACGAAATCTTCTTGCAATTTTCGCAGGTCTTCGTTCACAAATTTGGCCTGCAGGCGTTTCTTTTCCGGTCCCGAAAGGTAGTAATCCGACGTAAAGTACAGTGTTCGGGCCAAAAACGAAGAGATGTGTTCGGCAAAGTGAGGGAATTTCTTGCGGGCCACCATGGGCTTCCGCATAATTTCGTGATTGCCAAGATATTCCATGGCAATCGTATACATGTCCTCATCGAAGTCGTAAAGTTCGGGCGCCAAGCCGGGTGCATGGCGATTATGCTCCCGCAATGCTTGTGCTTCGTAACGCGCGCGCTCCTGAGTCAACGGCCAGGATTCCCCCACAACACGCAAAAATGGTAGCGCCTGCTTGATCACCATGGCATTGGCGGGATCATTGACGTTTTCAACAATAAATACAAAGTTGAGGTTGCCATCCCCAACTTCGCGAATCGACAGGTTGGCGTTGGTAGGAAAGAAATCTTTCAACGCAGGCCGTTGAGCGATATATTCGAGGATATTGGTTTCGTTTAATGGATAAAAAGCCATCGTTCTGCTCCGGAATGCTAATATGGAAGATCCAAAGAGGCTATGCGTTCTGCGATCGTTTTTCTGGGAATAGGGCCAAAATGCTCTCTTCGGAGGCCTCGCAAATTCCCCGTTCGGTAATCAACCCTGTTACATACTTTCGGGGCGTTACATCGAATCCAAAATTCGTAGCCGGGCTATCTTTGGGAGTTAGCAACACCTTAACAATCTTCCCCTCATGCAGCCCTTGAATATACTTCACCTCTTCCTCCCCTCGTTCTTCGATGGGAATTTCTTGGACGCCGTCGCGAATTTTCCAATCGAATGAAGAAGAGGGCAGCGCGACATAAAAGGGAATCCCATTATCGTACGCTGCCAGGGCTTTGAGATAGGTGCCGATTTTATTCGCCACATCCCCCGTGTATGTGGTTCGATCGGTGCCCACAATGACGATATCCACCAAACCGTGTTGCATGAGATGCCCACCGACGTTGTCCGCGATGACGGTGTGGGGCACGCCGTGCTGTCCCAGTTCCCAGGCCGTCAGCCGGGCGCCCTGGTTGCGAGGCCGGGTTTCATCGACCCATACATGGACGGGAATGCCGCGGTTGTGGGCTTCGTAGATGGGGGCGGTGGCGGAACCGTAGTCGACGAAGGCGAGCCAGCCCGCGTTGCAGTGGGTGAGGATGTTCACGGGCTCGCCGTGTTTCTTTTTGCTGATCTCCTCGATGAGGCTGACGCCGTGCAGGCCGATGTTGCGGCAGGCTTCCGCGTCTTCATCGGCGATGGCCTTGGCGGTCTCGAACGCGGCTGCGATCTTCCCATCGACGGAGGGGACCTGGGCCATGGCGTCGAGCTGGCGATGGACAGCCCATTCCAGGTTCACCGCGGTGGGGCGGGTGGCCTTCAGCTTTTCGCCAGCCTGCACCATGCGCTCATCAAATACCTCAGGCGTAGGGGCATCTTTAGCCGCTTCCAAAGCGGCCAGATACATGCCGAAACCAGCAGTAGCCCCCACCAACCCAGCGCCGCGAATATGCATTTCTTTGATAGCGCGCGCAGCATCCTCTGTGGTAGTCAGATCCTCAATCACAAATTCGTGGGGCAGAAATCGTTGGTCAATGACCTGAACAACCTTATCATCATCCTTCTTCACCCAGATCGTACGATAATGCTTGCCATGAACATTCATTGGATCAAAATCTCCTTAAAACGAGGCCCCCTTTTCACATCAGGGCGAGACACAACGTGCGGGGGCGCCAGAGAAATTCTTTTTATGAACCATTGACTTGAACTTGATTGCAATGGGCTTAATCATGTTTGCGATAGTACGTAATCGCCAAAGCGATAGCAAGCACCAAGCCTTTGATGATATTTAGTGAATAATAAGGCACGGACATCATGATTAAACCATTTTCCAACAAACCAACCAGTACCGCACCTACCAACGTGCCAATGGCATTGGGCTTTTTAACCCCTGCCACCGAATATCCAATAAAGGCTGCAGCCACTGCTGGCATGAGATATCCCGCGCCCGAGTTAATCTGAGCCGAACCGATGCGCGCAGCGAGCATGATGCCGCCCATTCCGGCCAAAAGGGTGGAGAGGAAATAGGCCAGCGTGCGATAGCGATTGACAGGGATGCCCGACAGGCGCGCAGCCTCGCGATTACCGCCAACAATGTACAGATAGCGCCCATGCTTGGTATAGGACAGAAACACATGCACGGCCATCACAATGACAAGCATGATGATAATGATGTAGGGCGACTGACCAATCAAACGAAACTCAGGAGGAATCGTCCCCGTGGTCGGTGTGCCATCCAGACGAGGCATCCCCTGGCTGATTGAGCCGCCACCGGTGTAGGTCATTGCCACGCCTTCAAAAATAAACATGGTCGCCAATGTAGCCAGAAGATCATAGATATGCAATTTCACAATCAAAAACGAATTCACCACCGCGACGACCAAGGAGATCAAAAGGGCGACGATAATCGCCGGAATCGTGCCCCAGCCATACCAAACGAAAAAGGACATCACCAAAGCCACCGAGAATGTGGCCACAGAGCCTACCGAAAGGTCGAACCCGTCCACAGTAAGGGAGACAGTGATGCCTGTGGCAATGACGGTGACGATGGAGATGCTGCGCATGATGGTCACCATGTTGGACGCGGTGCGGAAGGAAGGCATGGTCGCCGAGAAGAAAATAAGCAGCACGAAAATGGTGATGATCGTGCCCCATTTGCTAAAGAAGGCTACCAGACCCGCATACCACGCTTGTTTGCTAGATTGCTCGGTTGCAGTAGTCATTGACTATTGACCTCCGGCGGAATAGAAAAGGATGGCTTCCTCGGTAGCTTCCGAGGTTTCGAATTCTTTGACGATGGTGAAATCGTACATAACATAGATGCGATCAGAGATGTCCAGGATCTCGGGTATCTCGCTCGAGGCATAAATGATGCCCTTGCCCTGTTTCGCCAAGGCGCCGATTAACGCAAAGATATCATGCTTGGCGCCTACATCCACGCCTTTGGTGGGCTCATCGAAGATGTAAACTTCGGCATCGGCAATGAGCCATTTGCCCACTGCGACTTTTTGCTGGTTGCCGCCGGAAAGATAGGCGACCTTTTGGTTTTCGCTAGGGGTGCGGATGCCCAGGTCTTGGATGACCTCCCGGGCTTTGGCCCGCTCGGCCCGAGTATCTACAAAAGCGGGCCCTTTGGTGAAACGATCTAGGCTGGGCAATGTCAAATTCACAAAAACGGGCTCGTCAACCAAAACGCCCTCTTTCCGACGTTCCTCAGGCACTAACGCCATTCCCTGATGCACAGCTGCATGAGGAGATTTGATGTGCAACGATTTGCCGCGAAGCAAAATCTCCCCTGACTTCATAGGATATGCGCCAAATAAAGTCTTGCACAACTCGGTCTTCCCCGCCCCCACCAGGCCGGTTATCCCCACGATCTCTCCCGCTCGCACTGTAAAGCTCACGTTGCGAACCCGACCGTATTCTTCATTCAAATCTCTCACCTCGAGGAGCACGTCGCCAATGGGCACATGAATTTTGGGATACGTCTCTTCAAAACGACGTCCCAACATCAGCTCCACCAGTTTTTGTTGAGTCAGCGTGTCGATGGTGGTGTCGGTCACCACCTGGCCATCGCGCAGGATTGTGATGGTCTCACAAATCTCAAAAATCTCCGGTAAGCGATGGGAGATAAACACAATGCCCACCTGCTGATTTTGAGCCAGATCCCGCATCAAACGGAAAAGCTCCTCGGTTTCTGTCTGGCTCAAAGGGGCGGTGGGCTCATCCAAAACCAAAAAATTCGTGTTCGTGGCCAGAGCCCGGGCGATGAGGACCATTTGTTTCTGGGCCAGGGAGAGGTCTTGCACCAAGGTATGGGTGTCGAGATCGATCCCAACCCGTTTCATCACCTCTCGCGCTTCACGATGGATATTGCCCCACCGAATGAAATGTTTGCCCTTCATCTCATTGACCATTTTATCCATCATGATGTTTTCGGCCACCGTAAGATAGGAGATCAATGCGGTATCCACCTCCTGGTAGACCACGTCGATCCCTAAGGCCTTGGCATCCTGGGGATTGCGAATATCCACCTTCTTGCCATCGAAATAGATCTCTCCCACATAATGCCCGTAGGCGCCCCCCAAAATCTTCATCAATGTGGATTTTCCAGCGCCATTGGCGCCCACCAGGGCGTGGATTTCTCCACTCTTCACGGCGAAATCCACATGGTCCAGGGCCTTGACGCCCGGAAATTCGATGGAGATCCCCTTCATTTCAAGGGTGTGCTTGCTTTCCATGCCGATCCTGGCCTCCTGAATGTACACAGGGAGGCGACCCTCACCGATCCGGGTGAGGGCCACCTGGTTGCCTGTTGTTCGGTTGACGATAGGAAGGCGTTTACTTGCCGGCGTTCGCGGCGCGCAACTTGTCCATCCAGGGTTCGTTGAAGGCGTCAGTGTCGCCCCAACCAGGAATGACCTCGTTCAGGGTCTGCATGGTGGTGTCAGGCTTGAGGTCGCTCTGGCGAATGAGTTTGGCCTCGAGATCATACTCGTCAGGGGTTTCCTCGCCCGCAAACTTTTTGGCCAGCAGACGCATGTCCACGATGCCGATAAGTTTGGGGTCCACCGCGGCGGTGGCGATCCACACGCTGCCGGGCTCGCGCATGAGGTTGATGTCCTGGTTGGAGATGTCAATGGAGACGAGTTTGATGTCGGTACGACCCGCGTCCTTCAATGCCGTGTACGCGCCTTTGGCCATCTCATCCCACGATCCCCAAATAGCATCGATCTCGCCTTCGGGATATTTGGGCAAGACCGCGCCCACTTTCGCGGCAATGTCACCTTGCACATCCTGGAAGTTGGTGGGGCCAATGGTCTCCAGGGTAATCAGATGACCCTGTTCTTCCAGAGGCTTGTAGATGGTCTCGCGACGATCCAGCGGCGGCACGCCAGGCCCCCACCACAACTTGATGATGCGGGCTGGGTCTGCGACTTCATTGATCACACCCAGAGAAAGCCGAGCCAGTTCGAAATCATCCTGGAAGGTGCGGGTAATCTCGGGCAGGCCCTGGCCATCTTTCTCGATAACGGTGTCAAAGGTCACGACTTTAATGCCCTTGTCAATGGCGGGCTTCAGCATGTCGTAAGAGTAGTCCTTCTTCCCATGGGAGATGATCAAGCCATCGTAGCCCTTGGCAATGGCCTGGGCCACCAGCTCCTGAAACTTGGCGTCATCATTGTCCGCAATAAAGGTGTCCACTTTGAAACCGAAGGATTCACCCTCGGTGCGGGCGCCATCCAGGAACTGCTTGGTGTGATCGTCGGAAGGCAAGTTGCGGATGACGGCAACTTTAATTTGCTTGCCGTTGGTAAACACTTCGGGCACGCCTTCCAGGTCGGCTGCGGGCGCTTCCTGAGCTGACTCTTGGTCCGACGCAGGAGCCTGGGTGGGCGCTGGTGCAGACTGAGAGCATGCCGCAAGCAAGGCTGTCAGTAACAGCACAAGCAAAACAATCGACAAAATCTTCTTCATGTTCAATCTCCTTTGTGAATCCATAAAAAGCGGATGAATGTGAGCTGGGGATAGATCTGGATTAGAAAAAACTGCTTCGAACTCTTGAAAAGGCATTCCTCCTTTCTCAAAGTGTTTTATGGCTCTGGATAATGGCTTTCCATATTTTGTTTTCATTCAGGGTGGTCACAGGCAACATGCGCATGGAGATAATGACATACAACGCGTCGACCAAGGTCATTTGGGCGATGCGAGAAGCGATAGCTTCGGCGCGCGTTTCTCGAGAAACAGCCAATAAGGTCACATCGGCATGTTTCGTGATGGGAGATTCCGCATTACCAGTGATGACAATGGTGCCAGCGCCATTGCGTTTTGCCTCCTCCAGCGTCAATACCGGATCGGTTGACGTGCCGGATTGCGAAATCCCAATGACCACATCATCGGATCCTACCAAGGCCGCTTCCATAAGCTGCAAGTAAGAATCGGTCTGCGCCCTGACATGAAACCCCAGGCGAAAGAACATGTGATACATGTCTTGCACAATTGGTCCTGAAGTACCCACACCAATAATTAAAATCTGCTTGGCCTCTGCAATCATATCTGCTGCCTTCACCAGGGCATTGCCGTCCAAGACTTCCAATGTGTCCTGCAATGCCTGGATATTGGAAAGAAATACCTTGCGGGCAATGGTCAAGGCATCATCTTCCTCAGAAATATCATCATGAACCAGCTGGGTGGGTGTTGCTAAATCCTGCACAATCGAGAGTTTCATATCTGTGTAGCCCTGAAACCCCGCAGCCCGACAAAAACGCAAAACGGTTGTATCACTCACCCCACATTCCCGCGCGATCCGCGCCATCGATAAGTGAATGACCTTTTCCGGATTCTGGAGGACCCACAAGGCGACCTTTTGCTCCGCGGCCGCGAAGCTAGGCAGACGGCTACGGATTCGGGCGAGAGAACCGGCGGTGTGATTGAGTCTACCGCCATCATATTCGGCGTGTTGGGTTGTCATAGGAGCATGACCTTGTAGTAGTATTACTACATAATTTTGAGAAACAAAGTAATAATGCCACATTTTAACAGAAACCATCAGCTCCGTCAATACCTTAACGCCTTCTAACCGCTCTTTTTTCAGAAATTCTCCAAAAGAGCCTCGTTTTCCCCCATTTCTCCAAAAGCGGTCTTCAAGGTCTACAGCTTGCTTGCGAAGAAGCCGCCAGAGTTATTCTGGAGGGATTGGCTGCAAATGAATGACCGGGGTGATTTTCACCGATAGTGCCACAGGACGATCGAGGCGTTGGGCCAGATGTTTTTGTAGGATTTTCGTTTCTTCTTGCGTGATCACGGTTTCTGTCTCTAACTCTAACTTAATGGACAGGGCATCTAGCTGTTCGTCGTAGGACCAATTTATCAGAGTGGTGTCTGGCCAGGTTTTCATTTCCTCTTCCAACGCCTGAGCGACCGCGGTCTCGATGGTTTGTTCCCGTAGTTGCTTCACAGTCACCACAGCCAAAGGAATGCTTATGAGG
>WFTO01000075.1 GCA_015485435.1 Anaerolineae bacterium
CAGATTTCCCGCGCCTTCTTTTGGCCGACCATGCGTGCCAGGTGGGACGATCCATAGCCCCCGTCGAAAGAGCCAACCTTGGGTCCGGTCTGGCCGAAAATCGCATTGTCCGCCGCGATGGTCAGATCGCAGACCATGGCGAGAATATTGCCGCCGCCGATGGCATAGCCCGCCACCATGGCGATAACCGGCTTGGGCAGGGTGCGAATCTGGCGGTGCAGATCCAGCACATTGAGGCGATGGGCACCCGACGCACTGTCCACATAGCCCGAATCGCCGCGAATCTTCTGATCACCCCCCGAACAGAAGGCCTCTTTGCCCTGGCCCGTCAGGATGATGGCCCCGATTTCGGTGTCGAATCGGGCATCGCGGAGAGCATCACTGATTTCATCATTCGTCGTCGGCGTGAAGGCATTCCGCACATGGGGCCGGTTGATGGTGATTTTCGCGATCCCCTCGGCCTTGTGGTAAAGAATTTCCGTATATTCCTTGGCTTCGGTCCACTCAATTGCTGCCATGGGGCCTTCTCCTTGATATTTGGTGCCTTACGCTGGAAGAACCGCTATAAAAACAAGAAAATTCTAAGGCGCGAGGACTAAGGACCACAAATCCTGGCTGTGGCCCAGCCTCTTTAGAACAGGGTCTTGCATGCCCATACGGGCGCGGGTCCTCAAATAATGAGTTCCTGTAAAATGAAGGGGTAGCTTAGCAAAAGATCGGGAGATGGCGCACGCAATGGCGCATAGGATGAAATCGGTGTAGGCGCCGATTATAGTTATCGAATCAGAATCGACTTGAACTATTTGAGCAAAGATGCTCTTCGGATGGATGCGTTGATATTGCGGGTTCCAGCCTGCTCTGCATGATCGTAGCGCTCTCAAGACGTGGTCCGCGTAAATCTCTCCTCTTCTGGAGGAAAATAAAAGAACATGTGCCCCGTGGAATTTCCAACGCGCATTTCAAACTCACTACGCCATTCAGCATTCAGCATTCACGGCGCTTCGATATAGCCCATATAGCGCCCGAGCCAATAGGGCATGAGCCAGAACACCCCGCTGCTTTCCAACAAACCGTCGGGCTGGGTGGTGAAGTCACCCGAAATGTACTCCCAAGGCTGCTTGTCCCAACGCATCACGCCCCGTTCGCTGGGCGGCAACATGCGGCTGGTCTGGAGGCTGTCCTGCATGGGGTAGCGCACGAGCGTAATATCTTCGCGCACGCTGTTATCCACCACCCACTGACGCAGGTCAAGGGGCTGATCGCGCAGGAAGGCAATGCTCTGGTCCAGGTGGGTGTCCACGCCGCCGCATTGGGCCATGGAGAAGTTAAAATAGGGACTTTGGTCGTTTTCGACAAATTGATAGACCCAGGTCAACCCCTCTTTCAGCAAGGATTTAAGTTCCGGGTCGGTCTCCAGTTGATAGAGTATGGTACCCAATTCATACACCATGCCGTCATCGATGCGGCTCTGCTCGGAAATCCGGTGGGCTTTGGGACGGCGCAGGTATTCCTTGTAGTTGTATTCCTTTACAAAACGGCGGTGTTCCTTCATATACTTTTCATTGCCCGACATGTGATAGGCAATACGTAAATAGGCCAACACTTCGTAGCGATTAATAAAACTTTCCACCCACCAGTCGTGATTTTCCTGAAAAATAGCTTCACTCCAGACACCCCACCGCGTGTAAACACCCGTCTCGGGATCCACAAAGGTATAGTCGTTCGCGATAATGTAATCCATCAGCGTGGTTATCAGATCCGCAACCCGCTTCTTTTGTTCCTTGTCGGCCACAAGCTCAAAAAAATAGTAGAGGCCCATGAAATGCCCGTTCACCTCATCAGAACTGGTATCCCCCTTCCAAAGCCACTTCCCATCACTGCTGGGACGCCAACGTCGCTCCACATAGCGAAAACGGGGATCACGCACACGCCGTGCCGCAACTTCCTCGTCACTGAAGCTAACATTCTGGTCATGTATTTGTGTCCAGCTCGAAGGAACCACCGTGCGTGCGAAGAATCCTTTCCCACCAGCCACCTCGTGAAGATAAGCGATGGCTTCGAAAGCCCGTGTCGCGTTGGCCTTCGCCTCGGGTTTCTTCGTCACCTGATAACGAAAAGCCTCCATGAGCAAATACAGGGCCGTGTACTCCCCATCGTTATCGTCGTCCTGCGGCTCCCATTCGCTCAGGTCGTTGGGCCGTTTGAACTTGCACTTCTCCACAAAACCCGGCGGACGCACATGGCGCTCCTCCAAAATCTTCTGGTAGTAATCCGCCTTCTCCGACAGGGTCATCATCCGACGCTTAATCGCGCTCACTCCTTTGGGCGTGGCAATCCAGGCGGTGCCCGAAGCATCAAAGGCAATATCGCGCACCTCATCATCCAGCAACCAGCGCTTGCTGTGGCGCAACGACCATTTACTGCCATTATTCTGCGTGATCCAATCCGCATCATCGCGGTAGCGTCCGATGCCCTCTTTGGTTCCCGCCCAGAGCGTGCCGTCCGGGGCAAAGGCCATACACCGTACGTCCCAGTAGGGAAGGCCATCGGCCGTCGTAATCTGACGAACACAGGCCCCTTGTTCCAAGACCGTGATGCCGCCCCAGCATCCCACCCAGAGCTGCCCATTGGGGGCCATCGCCAGCCCGGTTACCGCCCCCGACGTTATTTCCTCGGGTTCAAAATAACGCCGCAGCCCCGTCGCATCGCTCCGGTGGTACAGCCCCGTCCAGGTCGCCATCCAGAGATCACCGTTGGGCAGGGCAAGGAGATCCTTGAGATTGCCGGACCAATCGGTTTCCATGGATTGCCACGCAGCACCGTCATAGATCCACGCGCCATCGGGACCCATGGCGACCACGCCGTCGGGGCCATCGGCCAACACGCTGATGGGATAGGAAATCGTTCCTACCTTCGTTCCTGCACCGTCTTCTATGCGATAGACTCCATTCCAGCCCGCCACCCAAATAACGTTGTCGACGGCAAGGATGTCAAAAGTTTCGCCAAGAAGCACATCCGATTGCTGCTTCCAGGTATCATCGACAAGATGGAAGACGCCTTTACGCGTTGCAGCATAGACGGTGCCATTTTCAGCAACCGTAACTGCCCGCACGTCATTGGCTGCACCCGTCACCACGATGGGATACGGCTCATGATATTCCTGGACAAAGGGCGTATCTTTTACAGCCGTTATTTCGGCGCAAACCGGCAGTACCGTAAATACAATGACCAACAAGCAGACCAGCTTCCTCATACCAACATTTCTCCTCATCATCCTTTTCCAGGTTGTCCGCTTCATGTGCGGGCGAAATCTCCCAAACATTAGCACACGCTCCAAGGGAAGCACGAAATATTCCCAAACTCTCGGAGCAGACTCACACAATAACGGACGACCCATGGGGGCGTCCGAAG